>NZ_JBFUFP010000459.1:0-4178 GCF_056403375.1 Rhizobacter sp. P2_H2 | reverse complement strand
ACCTCGCCGGTCTTCTCGGCGCCCTTCTGGATCGCCGCCCCGGTGACCTCGGCCGCATGCTTCACCGCATGCCCGGTCTTCGTCGCCGCAGTTGATGCGGCGTGACCGACGGCCGAAGCCGCGCGGTCGATCTTCGACGGCTCTTCGTCGGCCCGGGCCGCGCCCGCAGCCCCGGCGACGAGACCCGCCAACAACAACGTGGTGCGCAGGGTGTGTTTCATGCCGCTACTCCTCAGCCGATCACTTCAGGCCACTCGGTGTGGAACATCGTCCCCTCCGGCTTGTCGATGCGCTCATACGTGTGCGCGCCGAAGAAGTCGCGCTGCGCCTGCAGCAGGTTGGCCGACAGCCGCTCCGAGCGGTAGCTGTCGTAGTACCCCAACGACGCGCTGAAGGCGGGCACCGGGATGCCGTTCGTCACCGCCAGCGCCACCGTCTCGCGCCAGTTCTGCTGCGTGCGGTTCAGCAAATCCTTGAAGAACGGATCCAGCATCAGGTTCGTCAGCTGCGGGTTGCTGCGGTACGCGTCGGTGATGCGGTTCAGGAAGCGCGCGCGGATGATGCAGCCGCCACGCCAGATCGCGGCGATGCGGCCGAGGTCGAGCCCCCAGCCCTTCTTCTCGCCCATCGTCTTCATCAGGTCCAGCCCCTGCGCGTAGCTGATCACCTTCGACGCATACAGTGCGTCGTGCACCTTCGCCACCAGCTGCGCCTTCACCGGCGACAGGTCGACCTTCGGCCCTTGCAATTGCTTGCTCGCGGCCACGCGCTGCTTCTTCTGCGACGACAGCACGCGCGCCTCGACCGCTGCATTGATCGTGCTGATCACCACCGCGTTCTCCGCCGCGTTCAGCAGCGTCCACTGGCCGGTGCCCTTCTGGCCGGCCTTGTCGAGGATCAGCTCGACGATCGGCTTGCCGGTCTCGGCATCCACCTGCTCCAGTGCCTTGCCGGTGATCTGGATCAGGTAGCTCTGCAGCTCGCCCTCGTTCCACTGGTTGAAGATCGCCGCCATCTCCTGCGTCGTGAAGCCCGCCGCCTTGAACAGGCTGTAGGCCTCGCAGATCAGCTGCATGTCGCCGTACTCGATCCCGTTGTGGATCATCTTCACGTAATGACCGGCGCCGCCCGGGCCGATGTGGATCACGCACGGCTCGCCGTCCACCTTGGCCGAGATCGCCTCGAAGATCGGCTGCATCACCTCCCAGGTCGACAGCGGCCCGCCCGGCATGATCGACGGGCCCTTGCGCGCACCTTCTTCACCGCCCGAGACGCCCGCACCGATGAAGCGCAGGCCCTTGCTGGCGAGGTATGCGTCGCGGCGCTCGGTGTCGGTGTAGAGGCTGTTGCCGCCGTCGATCACGATGTCGCCGGGCGACAGCAGCGGGATCAGCTGCTCGATCACCGCATCGACCGGCGCACCGGCCTTCACCATGATCTGGATCTTGCGCGGGGTGGCCAGGCTCTCGACGAAGGCCTCGAGCGTTGCCGCGCCCACCAGCTTCTTGCCCGGGTGGCGGGCGACGAATTCGTCGGTGACGGCCGTCGTGCGGTTGAACACGCTGACCTGGAAGCCGTGGCTCTCCACGTTCAGCACCAGGTTCTGGCCCATCACGGCCAGGCCAATCAATCCGAAATCGCTTTTCATGGTGACGTTGGCGCGCAGCCCGAAGACGTTGTGAATGGCGGCCATTTTGACGCCATTCGCGCTGCCCTGGCGGGGTCAAGGTTTCGGCCACATCCTGTCGATCCAGTCCGACCACACCTTCAGCCGCGCCGGGTCGGCCCCCATCTGCGTCGCCTTCCACAGCCCGTACTGCTCGGTCTGCTCGGTGCTGGCACGGTAGTTCACCTGGTTCATGAAGTAGCTGCCGTCGGCCGCCTGCCCGAGCGGCGAGCGCTGCGCATCCAGGCAGTAGCGGAAGCCGGCCCACGGTTCGGGCTCGCCGAGCTGGCTGTTGTTCGGGTCGCAGCGGCGCCAGGCCGTCGCGGCGGTCTGCGAATACAGCATGTTGAACTGGCGGATCGCGCCGTTGACGACGCGCGGGTACAGCCCCGGCGACAGCTCGTCGAGGAAGCGGTACTTCGAGTTGCTCTTGCCGTTGTTCGACGCGGTGTCGATGAAGTTGGTCACCGTCAGGTGCTTGGCCACCTGGCCGCGCCCGTAGCGGCCGCGGTTGGYGAACAGGTCGGGCTGCGCCGGGTCGTACAGCACGATCTCGTTGTTGACGTACTGCGCCGACTTGATGCGCGCCTGCAGCAGCCGCACGTAGTGCGTGTCGTTGGCGGCCTTGGCGGCCGGCGTCGCGGTGCCGACCTTCATGCCCAGGTAGTCGTCGAAGGCCGTCAGGTACGGCCAGTCCATCGAGAAGTTCACCCAGTCGCTCTGCCCGCCGGGGTTCACCGACATCTGCAGCTGGTACCACTGGTTGGTGCGGTAGTACGAGCCGACGATGTTGCCCGCCTCCCATGCGTTGTACCACTCGCGGGTGATCTTGCCGGTGCCGTCGGTGTCCTGCTGGTAGATCATGTGCGGCGCGAGGAAGAACAGGCTGACGCTGTTGAACGGCCAGCCGTGCGCCTCGCCGCGGCCCTTCCATGCGCCGGTGGCGGCGTCCTTGTCGCCGATGAACCWCTGCTGGTTGCCTTCCAGGCCGTACACCTGGGCCATCTCCCACTGCTTCACCGCGTTCCAGTGCAGCATGCTGGCCACCGAGCGCTCGATGAACGCGTTGGTCGTGAAGGCGGCCGGGTTCGCCGCGGTGGTGGTGGCCGAGGCCAGCTTCTGCAGGTTGGCCGCGCCGACCTGCGCGCCGTACTGGCCGCTTGCCGCGATGTGGTTGCCGCGGCCGCCACCGAGGTAGTTGTAGCCCTCCCAGCCGAACAGCGTGAACATCGACTTGATCTGCACGCGCTCGTCGACCTTCAGGTGGCTCCAGTCGCCGAACACGCCGTTCGGGTTCTTGTGCGCGGTCAGCCACGCGAGCAGTGCCTTRTACTTGCCGTTCGGGTCCTTCTTCGCATCGGCCGCGCTGAACTTCGCGCCGGCCTCGAACGAGCCTTCGGTCGTCGTCGGCCACACGTCGTACGGGTGGGTGGTCGGCAGCCAGGCGTTCCAGTCGGGGAACTGCATCGGGATCTGCATCTCGCGCGCGTTCATCGTCGCGCTCGGGTCCATCACCTTGTCGACCTCGGCCTGCGTCACGCTCAGCGCGCCGGCGAGCGGCTTGCCGAACAGCGCCTTGGTGGCGTCGGTGGCGTTCTCGAGCACCGCCTCCAGCCCGGCGCCGGCCGCCCATTGCGTCTCGCAGCCGATGCCGGTGCAATCCAGGCCCGGGCCCGGCTGGTACGGCGGGTTCCACGGGCGCGCCTTCGCGGCGTGCGGCACGCCCTGCAGCGTGTAGCGCAGGAAGGCGGCGATCTGCTTGCCTTGCGCCTCGCTCAGGCCGTGGTAGCGGCTGCGCTGCACGATCGAGTTGTTCGAGTAGTTGAAGTACTGCAGGTCGCGGCCGTCCTCGGCATGGCACGACGAGCAGGCGGCCTGCAGCTTGCGGCTGACGAGCGGCGACTTGGCGAGCGCACCGCGCGCACTCCACAGCGTGCGGCCGAGCTCGACGTCGCTGGTGAGCGTCTTGCCGGCGTTCTTCTCCATCAGCGGGTCGACGCGCGCCACCGCGTTGCTCGCGAGGCTGGCGCCGGCGTCGTCGCGCAGTTGCAGGTCGAGCACGCGGAAGCCGTTGGTCTCGCCGTCGGTGCCGTTGAAGCGGAACTGGATGCGGTTGCCCTTCGGCCATGCGACCAGGCGCGCACGCGTCGCGGTGTCGAGCGCGAGCGTGATGCGGGTCGTGAAGAAGCCGCCGTTGACGCCGCCGTGGATGCGCTCGTTGTCGGCCAGCGTGACGGCCTGGTCGGTGATGTCGACCCAGGGCACCTGGGCCTCGCCGGCGCTGTTGGTGCCCCCGAGCACGCGCAGGCTGGCCTTGACCTTCGGCGGCGTGGCGGCCAACGCCTCGAACTCGGGCGCGCCGTAGTAGCCGCAGCGGTGGCACACCAGGTAGAGCTTGGTCGCCGACGCGAGCTTGCCGCTGTCGAGGTCGAGGCGCGTCTCGACGACCAGCGGGGCCTTCGGCGAGCCGTCGCCGAGCACTTCGATCGGCAGCGTCAGTGCGGAGGGTTGC
>NZ_JBFUFP010000458.1:0-4180 GCF_056403375.1 Rhizobacter sp. P2_H2 | reverse complement strand
GCATCAAGGACGCCGACACCGCGCCGATCCCCGCCGAGATCTTCCAGCCGCAGGCCGAGCGCCGCGTGCGCCTGGGCCTGGTCGTCGCCGAGCTGGTCCGCGCGAACAACCTGCAGGCCAAGCCCGAGCAGCTGCAGGCGCACATCGAAGAGATGGCGCAGAGCTACGAGAAGCCGGCCGAAGTGGTGCGCTGGTACCTGGGCAGCCGCGAGCGCATGGCCGAGGTCGAAGGCGTGGTCATCGAGAACAACGTGACCGACTTCGTGCTGGGCAAGGCCAAGGTCACCGACAAGGTGCTGCCGTTCGACGAACTGATGGCCGGCTGATTTCGTCAGCCGTCATGCGAAGGGCGCCGGGCTGAAAGGCCTGGGCGCCCTTTGTTTTTGAACGCGGCCTTGTCGCGACATAATCAAACCCAATCTCCGTGGGACTATCACGAACCTCCTCAAGGACGCAAGGACGATCATGAGCGCGCTGGAAACACAAAGTCTGGGCATGGTGCCCATCGTCATCGAGCAGTCGGGCCGCGGTGAACGGGCCTACGACATCTACAGCCGCCTGCTGCGCGAGCGGGTCATCTTCCTGGTCGGGCCGGTCAACGACCAGTCGGCCAACCTGGTGGTGGCGCAGTTGCTGTTCCTCGAAAGCGAAAACCCCGACAAGGACATCTCGCTGTACATCAACTCGCCGGGTGGTTCGGTGAGCGCGGGCATGTCGATCTTCGACACGATGCAGTTCATCAAGCCCGACGTGTCGACGCTGTGCATGGGCATCGCTGCCAGCATGGGCTCGTTCCTGCTGATGGCCGGCGCCAAGGGCAAGCGTTTCGCGCTGCCGAATTCTCGCGTGATGATCCACCAGCCGTCGGGCGGCGCGCAGGGGCAGGCCACCGACATCGAGATCCATGCCCGCGAGATCCTCAAGACCCGCGAGCAGCTGAACCGCATCTACGCGGAACGCACCGGCCAGTCGATCGAGAAGATCCGTGCCGACATGGAGCGTGATTTCTTCCTGGATCCGATCGAGGCCAAGGAATATGGCCTGATCGACCAGGTGCTGACGCAGCGCACCCCGCCCGCAGCGACCTGAGCTGACAGATCCGGCACCGGGCCTCGGGTAAAACCGGGGTGAAACCGCGGAAAGCCACAGAACGGGGCCCATTTGGGCCCCTTTTCCACAGCCTGGGCCGGAATTCTTTTGCTCTATCATTGACTCAGCCTTCCTAACGCACAGCGCACCCATCCATGGCYGACAAAAAAGGCTCCTCCAGCGAGAAAGTCCTGTACTGCTCCTTCTGCGGCAAGAGCCAGCACGAGGTGAAGAAACTGATCGCCGGCCCGTCGGTCTTCATCTGCGACGAGTGCATCGAGCTTTGCAACGACATCATTCGCGATGAAGTGCCGGCCGACACCGCCGAGGCCCGCGCCACCAAGTCAGACCTGCCGGTGCCCAGCGAGATCAAGGCCAGCCTCGACCAGTACGTGATCGGGCAGGACACCGCGAAGCGCACGCTGTCGGTGGCCGTGTACAACCACTACAAGCGGCTCAAGCACATGGCGTCGTCCAAGGACGACGTCGAGCTGAGCAAGAGCAACATCCTGCTGATCGGCCCCACCGGCTCGGGCAAGACGCTGCTGGCCCAGACGCTCGCCCGCCTGCTCAACGTCCCGTTTGTGATCGCCGATGCGACCACGCTGACCGAAGCCGGCTACGTCGGCGAAGACGTCGAGAACATCATCCAGAAGCTGCTGCAGAACTGCAACTACGACGTCGAGAAGGCGCAGCGCGGCATCGTCTACATCGACGAGATCGACAAGATCTCGCGCAAGGCCGACAACCCCTCGATCACGCGCGACGTGTCGGGCGAGGGCGTGCAGCAGGCGCTGCTGAAGCTCGTCGAAGGCACGATGGCCTCGGTGCCGCCGCAGGGCGGCCGCAAGCACCCGAACCAGGATTTCCTGCAGATCGACACGACCAACATCCTGTTCATCTGCGGCGGCGCATTCGACGGCCTCGAGAAGGTCATCCAGAACCGGTCCRAGAAATCCGGCATCGGTTTCGCGGCGACCGTGCACACCAAGTCGGAGCGCCGCGTGTCCGAGGTGTTCCGCGAGGTCGAGCCCGAAGACCTGATCAAGTTCGGCCTGATCCCCGAGCTGGTCGGCCGCCTGCCGGTGGTCGCCACGCTGGGCGAGCTGACCGATGACGCGCTGGTGCAGATCCTGACCGAGCCGAAGAACGCACTGCTCAAGCAGTACCAGAAGCTGTTCGCGATGGACGGCGTCGAGCTCGAGGTGCGGCCTTCGGCGCTCGCTGCCATCGCCCGCAAGGCCCTGGCGCGTCGCACCGGCGCACGCGGGCTGCGCTCGATCATGGAGCAATCGCTGATCGACACGATGTTCGAATTGCCGACGCTCGACGGCGTCGCGAAGGTGGTGCTCGACGAGCACACGATCGAGGAAGACGCGAAGCCCTTGCTGGTTTACCGAGAGCAGAAGGCCAGCGCCTGAACAGGGCCATCGCCACGACAACGGATCCTGATGATTGCCGGTGCGTCACACTGCGCCGGCTCCTTGCAAACGAATGCTTGAGCCCTAGATGGGCTTGAGAAAGAGAGGTTCCAATGTCCGGACATCCCGTCTTGCCCGCTGAGCCCATCACGATGCCGCTGCTGCCGCTGCGGGATGTGGTGGTGTTCCCCCACATGGTGATTCCGCTGTTCGTCGGCCGCCCGAAATCGATCAAGGCGCTCGAGGCCGCGATGGAAGCCGGCCGTCAGATCATGCTCGTCGCGCAGCGCGCGGCCGGCAAGGACGAGCCGAAGCCTGACGACATGTTCGAGGTCGGTTGCGTCTCGAGCATCCTGCAGATGCTGAAGCTGCCCGATGGCACGGTGAAGGTGCTGGTCGAAGGCATCCAGCGCGCCAACACGCATTCGATCAGCGACAACGGCGAGCACTTCATGGCCGAAGTGACGCCGGTGCCGCCCGAGACCGAGGCCAAGCCTGAGGTCGAGGCCCTGCGCCGCGCGGTGACGCAGCAGTTCGATCAATACGTCAAGCTCAACAAGAAGATCCCGCCGGAGATCCTGACCTCCATCGCGGGCATCGACGATGCCGGCCGCCTGGCCGACACGATCGCGGCGCACCTGCCGCTGAAGCTCGAGAACAAGCAGTCGGTGCTCGACCTGTTCGCGGTCGACAAGCGGCTCGAGAAGCTGCTCGAGCAGCTGGAACATGAAGTCGACATCCTGCAGGTCGAGAAGCGCATCCGTGGCCGCGTGAAGCGCCAGATGGAGAAGAGCCAGCGCGAGTACTACCTGAACGAGCAGGTCAAGGCGATCCAGAAGGAACTCGGTGACGGCGAAGAAGGCGCCGACATGGAGGAACTGGAAAAGAAGATCACTGCGGCGAAGATGCCCAAGGAGGCCCGCAAGAAGGTCGATGGCGAGCTGAAGAAGTTGAAGCTGATGTCGCCGATGTCCGCTGAAGCGACCGTCGTGCGCAACTACATCGACACGCTGATCGGCTTGCCGTGGACCAAGAAGACCAAGATCAAGCACGACCTGCCGAATGCAGAGGCTGTGCTGAACGAGGACCACTACGGGCTCGAGAAGGTCAAGGACCGCATCCTGGAATATCTCGCGGTGCAGCAGCGCGTCGACAAGGTGAAGGCGCCGATCCTGTGCCTGGTCGGGCCCCCGGGCGTCGGCAAGACCTCGCTCGGCCAGAGCGTGGCGCGCGCCACCGGGCGCAAGTTCGTCCGCATGGCGCTGGGCGGCATGCGTGACGAGGCCGAGATCCGCGGGCACCGCCGCACCTACATCGGCTCGATGCCGGGCAAGGTGCTGCAGAGCCTGTCGAAGGTCGGCACGCGCAACCCGCTGTTCCTGCTCGACGAGATCGACAAGCTGGGCATGGACTTCCGCGGTGATCCTTCGAGCGCGCTGCTCGAGGTGCTGGACCCGGAACAGAACCACACCTTCAGCGACCACTACGTCGAGGTCGATTTCGACCTGAGCGACGTGATGTTCATCGCGACCTCGAACTCGATGAACATTCCGCCGGCGCTGCTGGACCGGATGGAAGTGATCCGCCTGGCGGGTTACACCGAGGACGAGAAGGTCAACATCGCCCAACGCTACCTGCTGCCGAAGCAACGCAAGAACAACGGCGTGCAG
>NZ_JBFUFP010000457.1:0-4180 GCF_056403375.1 Rhizobacter sp. P2_H2 | reverse complement strand
GACTCCCCTGCGCTGACTGGTTTCATGGCCCGTCGCCCAAACTCCCGCCACTCACTTCGTTCGTTGTGGTCAAACAGTGGGCGACAGTCAGTTCACGAAGCGTGCTGCGCACGCGGGCCATGAAACCAGCCAGCTCCGGCGCCACTCCCTTATTGGCGCTCCCCAGACTCCCCGCTCGCGCCTTCGTGCCACCRCCCTGCCTTKKGGGAGRTGACAAGCGAACAAATGAGGGTTGATCCCCGGGTTGGCACCCGGGCTACTTCTTGAGTGCGCGGGCCGCTTCGGTGACCAGTTCCGGCCCCTTGTAGATGAAGCCGGTGTAGAGCTGCACCAGGTCGGCGCCGGCCGCGATCTTCGATTGCGCGTCGGCACCGCTCAACACACCACCGACGCCGATGATCGGGTAGCCCGCGCCCAGCGCGGCGCGCAGCTGCGCGATCACCCGGTTCGAGGCCGCAAGCACCGGCGCGCCGCTCAGGCCGCCGGCCTCTTCGCCGTGCGGCAGGTGCTTCACCGCATCGCGCGCGATCGTCGTGTTGGTCGCGATCACGCCGTCGATCGCGTTCTTCTTCAAGGTCGCGGCGATCACGCCGACCTGCGCCTCGTCGAGGTCGGGCGCGATCTTCACGAACACCGGCACGCTGCGGCCGTGCTGCTTCGCAAGCGCCTGCTTGCGCTCCTGCACCGCCGAGAGCAGCGCATCCAGCGCCTCGTCGCTCTGCAGCGCGCGCAGGTTCTTCGTGTTCGGCGACGAGATGTTCACCGTCACGTAGTCGGCATGCGGGTACACGCCGTCCAGGCACAGCAGGTAGTCGTCGACCGCGCGCTCGATCGGCGTCGCCGCGTTCTTGCCGATGTTCAACCCCAGCACGCCGCCCTGCGCCCGGAAGCGCGCCTGCTTCACGTTGGCGATGAAGGCGGCCAGCCCCTGGTTGTTGAAGCCGAGCCGGTTGATCAGCGCGTTCGCCTGCGGCAGGCGGAACATGCGCGGCTTCGGGTTGCCCGGCTGGCCGAGCGGCGTCACGGTGCCGACCTCGATGAAGCCGAAGCCCATCGCGGCCAGCCCGTCGATGCAACGGCCGTTCTTGTCGAGCCCGGCCGCGAGGCCGATGCGGTTCGGGAAACGGATGCCCGCCACCGTCACCGGGTCGTCGACCCGCGGCTGCGCGACCGCACAGATCAACGGCGTGCGCTGGATGCGCGCCAACGCGCCGAGCGTCAGGTCATGTGCCTGCTCGGGGTCGAGGCCGAACAGGAAGGGGCGGGTGAGGGGGTAGGGGACCAGGGCCATGGGATGAATGCGGGGACCAGCGTCTTGGATAATCGCGGATTGTCTCAAACGACCCCGCTTCCAAGCGTTCAGCCATGACACAGGACGAACTGAAGGCCCTCGTCGGCCAGGCCGCGCTGGCCTACGTGCAACCCGGCAGCATCGTCGGCGTGGGCACCGGCTCCACGGTGAACTGCTTCATCGACGCGCTGGCCGGCATCAAGGACCGCATCGCCGGCGCTGTCTCCAGCAGCGAACGAAGCTCCGAGCGGCTGCGCGCGCACGGCATCGCGGTGCTCGACAGCAATGCCGTCGACACCATCCCGGTCTACATCGACGGCGCCGACGAGATCGACCACCACGGCTTCATGATCAAGGGCGGGGGCGCCGCGCTCACGCGCGAGAAGATCGTCGCCGACATCGCGCAGAACTTCATCTGCATCGCCGACGAATCGAAGCTCGTCGACACGCTCGGCCGCTTCCCGGTGCCGGTGGAGGTGATCCCGATGGCAGCGGCGCAGATCGCGCGCCGGCTGCGCGGCCTCGGCGGCGATGCGCAGCTGCGCGCCGGCGTCGTCACCGACAACGGCTGCAGCATCCTCGACGTGCGCGGCCTGGCCATCATCGACCCGGTGGCGATGGAGCGCGAGATCAACCAGTGGCCGGGCGTCGTCACCGTCGGCATCTTCGCGCGCAACCGGGCCGGCGCCTGCCTGCTGGGCACCTCGCAGGGCGTGAAGACGCTGACGTTCTGATCCACTCCCGGGCCTCGCACCCCCCCAAAAAGGGCGTAACCTCGGGCCTGTTCCGAATCCGCTGAAAAAGGACGGCCCATGGCCAAACCCAACTACTCGTTCGAAAAGCGCCAGCGCGAGCTGGCCAAGAAAAAGAAGAAGGAAGAGAAGCTGAAGGAAAAGGAGCTTCGCAAGACCAGCCCGGGCTCCGGCGAAGCCGGACAGGGCGACGAGCCCGCCGAAGGCCAGACCCAGGGCGCAGGCGCCGGAGACCAGCCGGCGCCCTGAGCGCCCTGAACCTCATGCGGCCCCTGCGACCCCGCGGCAAGCCGGCGGTGCCCGGCGCCTACGCGGCCGCGCTGAAGGCCGGCTTCGAGGCGACCTCCACGCAGGTGCAGCAGATGCACCAGGCGATCGCCGACCAGGCCTTCGCGACGCTGCAGCACGTGCCCGTGGTCGCAGCGCCCGCCCGCTGGGTGCAGCGGGTGCACGACTTGGTCAGCACGGTGGTCCACACGACGGTGCGCCAGACCGGCGCTGCCGCCCTCACGCTGGCCGGCCATGCCGAACAGCGCCTCACCGATCCGACACGCCAACCGGGCGCGCGCGAGCAGGCCCTGCGCAGCGCGCTGAACGGCGTGGCCGGCGATGCGCTGCAGGCCGCAGGCAACCCGCTCGCGGTGCGCATGGCCCTGTACCCCGAAGGCGTGGCACCGGCGGAGCGGGTCTGCCTGTTCATCCACGGGCTGGCCTGCGATGAACACAGCTGGACGGTCGCGCGCGCCGAGTCGGCCGGCGATTCGTATCCGGCAATGGTCGAGCGCGAGTTCGGCGCCACCGCGCTTTTTCTTCGCTACAACAGCGGGTTGTCGATCAGCGACAACGCGCGCGCTTTGGCGGTGCTGCTGACGCAATGGATCGATGCCGCACCTGAGCGCGCCGGCGACATCGTGCTGGTCGGCCACAGCATGGGCGGGCTGATCGCGCGCGCCGCCTGCGAGCAGGCGCTGGCCGACGGCAGCCCGTGGCTCGATCGCATCCGGATGCTGGTCTGCCTGGGCACGCCGCACCGCGGTGCGCCGCTGGAACGGGCCGGGCACGTGCTCTCTTCGGTGCTCGATGCGTCGGCGATCACGCGGCCGTTGAGCCGGCTCGCCGATGCGCGCAGCCGCGGCATCCGCGACCTGCGCCATGGTGCGGTGCCGAGCACGGTGGCGGTGCCGATGCGGCTTGTCGCGGGCCTGGGCGACGGCCTGGTGCGGCCCGGCAGCGCGGTGGATCCGGCGCTGGCCGGTGATGTCGAACGCGTCGAGATCGACGGTGTCGGCCACATGGACCTGCTGAACCACCCGCGCGTCGCGGCGGCGCTGCGCCGCTGGCTGCGCGCGGCCTGGGCCTGATCAGCGGGCGTCGCGCCGCACCTGGCGGGCGATGAAGCGGGCCGGGTCGATCGCATCGAGCAGGCTGCTCTCCAGCGGTGCTGGCGCGCCGGTGACCGCCGACGCGAGCGCACCCGCGCCGAGGGCCGACCAGGTGATGCCGCGCGAACCCAGCGCGGTGAACACGAACAGGCCCGGCACGCGCGGCACGAAACGCACTTGATCAATGGGGCGCGTGCTCGCGGCCTGCAGGTCGGGGACGGCGCCGACGATCGGCAGCCGGTCGCCGGCGACCCAGCGCCACGCCGTGCGGCCTTGCAGCGCGCACGCGTCGACCGGTGCGGTCTTCCCCGTCAGCTTGCGGTACTGCGCCAGGTTGTGCTCATGGTCGGCCTGCCGCAGCTCGGGGGCCATGTCGCCGGCCGTGCTGGTGGCGCCGAACACCGCCATGCCGTCGATCGGCGGCAGCAGGTAGCCGGCGCCGGCCAGCGGAATGCGCGGCAGCGCCCAGCCCGCGGCGTCGGCCGGTGCCAGGCTCAGCTGGCCCCGCACCGCCTCGACCGACCACGCGGGCTGGCCGAGCAGCCGCAACGCATCGCCGGCGTTCGCGAGCACCAGCACCGGTGCACTGGCGATGTTCGCACCCTGCGCGTCTTTCAGCTGCCAGCGGCCGTCGCCGTCGCGGTGGATGGACTCGACCTGCACGCTGCCACGCCAGCGGATCCGCTCGCCGCCTTGCGCGATGAACCAGCGCACCAGCGCGCCGGGCTGCACCCAGCCGCCCTGCGGGTAGAACC
>NZ_JBFUFP010000456.1:0-4181 GCF_056403375.1 Rhizobacter sp. P2_H2 | reverse complement strand
CGCTTCGTGGACTGACTCATCGGCTGTGTTTGACCACAACGAACGAAGTGAGTGACGGGAGTTTGCCGATGCAMCCCCGAAGCCGAKCTTCTYCGTGCAGTCGGCCCGCCAGGGCCGACCGCCCCAGCTGAGCCCCCGCAGCCTGCCCCCGCCCGCCCCGTCCACGCGCACAGAAAGAACGGAGAGACAAGATGAGAATCGTCGCAGCCCTCGGAGGCAACGCATTGATCCGCCGCGGCCAGCCGATGTCGGTGCAGGTCCAGCGTGACAACCTGACGGCAGCAGCCCGGGCCCTCGCGCCACTGGCCGCCGACAACGAGCTGGTCGTCACGCATGGCAACGGCCCGCAGGTCGGCTGGCTCGCGCTGCAGGCCGCCGCCTGGCAGGACAGCCGCGCCGGTGCCGAGACCACCCCGCTCGACGTGCTCGGCGCCGAGAGCGACGGCATGGTCGGCTACCTGGTCGAACAGGCGCTGGCCTGTGAACTCGGCGGCCACCCGATCGCGACACTGCTCACGCAGGTGCGCGTCGACGCGGGCGATCCTGCCTTCGCCACGCCGACCAAGCCGGTCGGCCCCGGCTACCGGCTGCCCGAGGTGCAACTGCTCGCCGAACGCGGCTGGCAGTTCGCGCGCGACGGCGAGCAGTGGCGCCGCGTCGTGCCGTCGCCGCGGCCGCAGCAGGTCGTCGAACTGCGGGCCATCCGCCACCTGCTCGCGGCCGGCGTCGTCGTCTGCGCCGGTGGCGGCGGCATCCCGGTCGTCGAGCGCGACGGCATGCTGCGCGGCATCGATGCCGTCATCGACAAGGATGCCGCCAGCGCCTTGCTCGCCCGCGAGCTGCACGCCGACGTGCTGCTGCTGCTCACCGATGTCAACGGCATCCGCACCGGGTTCGGCACGCCCGACGAGCACCGGCTCGCGTCGGCCACGCCGCGCTCGCTGCGCCAGCTCGCGCTGCCCGCCGGCTCGATGGGCGCCAAGGCACTCGCCGCCGCTGAGTTCGTCGAGACGACCGGCCGGCGCGCCGCGATCGGCCGGCTCGACGATGTCGCCGCGCTGCTGGCCGGCACCAGCGGCACCCAGGTCACGCGCGATGAATCCGATTTGAGTTGAATCAAGCCGTCGCGGCGGCACAGGCGTACCGTTGCACCATGCCGCAACGCCTCGCCACCGTGAACCCGATCCGCTCGATCCTGATGCTCGCGGACACCTCGCCGCGCACCGCGACACGGCTCACGATCGCACGCGAACTCGCCGAGCGGCACGACGGCGACGTCACCGCGCTGTTCGCCGCCACGCCGCTGCATGCCGAACCCGAAGGCCGCTTCGGCGCCGTCGCCGGCGCAGCCGCCACGCTCGACCAGCCCGACACCCGCCAGCTCGCACGCGAACGGCTGCTGCAGGACATCACCGGTGGCGAGGAGCTCTCGCGCGTGCGCTGGGCCGAGGTCACGCGCGAACCGGTGCTGCAGGCCCTCGTCCAGCACGCGCTGTGCACCGACCTGCTGGTGCTCGGCCAGCGCGACCCGGCCGTCGCAGGCCACGACCTGCCGGCCGGTTTCACCGAATCGCTGCTGATCGAAAGCGGCAAGCCCGCGCTGATCGTGCCCGACCGCGGCACCGCCAGCTCCGCGCCCGACTGCATGCTGGTGGCCTGGAAACCCTCGCGCGAGGCGGCCCGCGCCGTCACCGCCGCGCTGCCGTTCCTGGCGCAGGCCCGCGAGGTGCATGTCGCCAGCTGGTCGCGCAACGCGGTCGTCGGCGCCGCCGGCGGCCTCGACATCGTCGGCCACCTGAAGGCCCACGGCATCACGCCCGTGCTGCACCAGCGCGGCTACGAACCGCGCTCGATCGGCGACGAGTTGCTGGCGCTGGCCGCGCAGGTCGGCGCGCAGTGGCTGGTGATGGGCTGCTACGGGCACGGCCGGCTGCGCGAGCAGGTGCTCGGCGGCGCCACCCGCACGCTGATGCACACCGCGCCGCTGCCGCTGTTGATGATCCATTGACCCGAACCTGTCCACCACGATGAAGGAGAAGACCATGAAGATCCTGCTGGCTGTCGACGGCAGCGCCTGCACGAAGCAGATGCTGGCCTGGTTGGCCGCCCACGACGAGTTCCTGGGCGGCAACCACGACTACACCGTGCTCACCGTCACGATGCCGGTGCCGCCGCACGCCAAGGGCTTCTTCGACCGCGCGACGGTCGAGAACTACTACCGCGCAGAAGCCGATGAGGTGCTGAAGCCGGTGCGAATGTTCATCGCCCAGCAAGGCTGGAACGCCAGCTTCGTCGACAAGGTCGGCCATGCGCCGGCGGTGATCAGCGAGCTGGCTGACAGCGGCCGCTTCGACCTGGTCGTGATGGGCTCGCACGGGCATTCCGCCCTGGGCTCGGTCGTGCTCGGCTCGGTGACGGCGCGCGTGCTGAACCACTGCAAGACGCCGGTGCTCGTGATCCGCTGATCCGTTGTTCCGCTACGGCTGCAGCGGCAGCACCATCCGCAGGGCATCGCTGTCGCCGCCCTGCGCCTCGAAGCCGAAGCGCTGCACGAAGGCCCGCATCGCCTGGTTGTCGTGCAGCACCAGTCCCACCAGGCGTTGCGTGCCCTGCGCGCCCTGGTAGGCGATCAGCTTGTCCATCAGCAGCCGGCCCAGGCCCCGGCCCTGCAGGTCGCTGCGCACGACGATCGCGAACTCGGCCTCGACGTTGTCCGGGTCGACCGCCGCGCGCGCCACGCCCAGCGTCTCGCCCGCCCCGTCGGCGCCGGGACGCACCGCGATGAAGGCCATCTCGCGCGCGTAGTCGATCTGCGTCAGCCGCGCGAGCTCGCTGTGCGCCAGCTCGCGGCGCGCGTTGAAGAACCGGAAGCGCAGGTCGTCCGGGCTCAGCTGTTCGATGAAGCGGCGGTGCGCCGGCTCGTCCTCCGGGCGCACCGGGCGCAAGGTCAGCGGCTCGCCGCGCCACGCGATGGTCTCGACCAGCGCATCCGGATACGGCCGGATCGCGAAACGCTCCGCACCGGCCACCGGCACGCGGCTCAGCCGGATGCGCGCATCCAGCGCCAGCACGCCGTCGTGGTCGGCCCACAGCGGGTTGATGTCCAGCTCGGCCAGCTCCGGCAGGTCGGCCAGCATCTGCGACAGCGCGACCAGCGCATCGCCCACCGCATCGAGCCGCGCGGCCGGKTGGTCGCGGTAGCCGGCCAGCAGCCGCGACACCTGGGTGCGCGACACCAGCTCGCGCGCCAGCGCCCGGTTCAGCGGCGGCAGCGCGATCGCGCGGTCGGCCCGCACCTCGACCGCCGTGCCGCCATGGCCGAGCATCAGCACCGGGCCGAAACTCGGGTCGATGCTCGTGCCGACGATCAGCTCCTGCGCCATCGGCCGGCTCGCCATCGCCTGCACCGTGAAGCCGCTCACCCGGGCCTGCGGCCGCGCGGCGCGCACCCGTTCGAGCATGCCGGCCGCGGCCTCGCGCAGCGCGGCCTCGTCGGCCAGGCCGAGCGCGACACCACCGACATCCGATTTGTGCGTGATGTCGGGCGAGACGATCTTCAGCACCACCGGGTAGCCGATGCGGCCTGCCGCACCGGCCGCCGCATCGGCGTCGGCCGCCACGCGCAGCGTCGTCACCACCGGAATGCCGTAGGCCGCGAGCACCGCCTTGGCCTCGTGTTCCTGCAGCATCTCGCGGCCGTCGAGCAGCGCCGCGATGATCACGCGGCGCGCGGCGGCGAGGTCCGGCACGGCATTGGCGCTGGCCGACGGCGTCTCCAGCAGCGTCGCCTGGTTGTGCCGGTAGCAGCGCAGCATCGAGAACGCGTTCACCGCTTCCTCGGGCGTCGCGTAGTCGGCGACGCCGGCATCGGTGAACAGCCGGCGCGCCTCGGCCACCGCCGTGTCGCCCAGCCAGCACGCCATCAGCCGGCCGTTCGCCTCGCGGGCCAGCGGCGACAGCGCGCGTGCGATCTCGGCGCTCGGCACGATCGCGGTCGGCGCGTGCATGAACAGCACCGCGCCGGCCTGCGGCTCGGCCAGCACCGCCTGCAGCGCGTCGACATAGCRCTGCACCGGCGCGTCGCCGATGATGTCGACCGGGTTGCCGCGCGACCAGGTGGCCGGCAGCACCGCGTCGAGCCGTGCCAGCAGCGCTGTCGTGGGCTCGGCCAGCGGCACGCC
>NZ_JBFUFP010000455.1:0-4192 GCF_056403375.1 Rhizobacter sp. P2_H2 | reverse complement strand
CGCCCGGGCTGGTGCCGCCGCCGGTGGCCGACACCCGGCCGGCGTCGTTCGCCGCGGCGGCGCGCAGCACGGTGGCCAGCCGCGTCGCCTCGGCATTCTTCAGGTAGATGACATGGATGTTGCCGCCGGCAACGCCGCCGCCGCCGGCCCGGTCGAGTTGCGCGACGAGCGCGCGGATCGCGGCCAGGCGGGCGGGGTTCGGGGCGCGCACCAGCAGCGCGTTCAGGCGCGGGTCGGCGACGATGGAGGTCGCCGCCGCGCTGGCGCCCGCTGCCGGCGCAGCCGCCGCCAGGCCCGCGCTGTCCGTCATGCGCAGCACCGTCGCGGCCAGGTCGGAGGCGATCGCGTTGTGCACCGGGATGACCTCCACGTCGGTGGCGCTCGGCGTGTCGAGCGCGGCGATCAGGGTCTGCAGCCGCTCCAGGTTCTCGGCATAGTCGGTGATCACCAGCGTGTTGTTGCCGGCATTGGCCGTGATGGTGTTGTTCGGCGCGATCAGCGGGCGCAGCACCGGCACCAGGTTGCTGGCGTTCTCGTGCACCAGCGGGATCACCTGCGTGACCACCTGGTCGCCGCGCGCACGCGCCGGCCCTGCGCCGGCCACGCCGGTCTGCAGCTTGGCCTCGGCCTCGGGCACCACCTTCAGCAGGCCGCGCGACTCGACCACCGCGGACCCGAGCCCGCGCAGCGCGGCCACGAAGATCTGGTACGCCTGCGCGGGCGTCACGCCCTGCTCGGTGTAGAGCGACAGCTTTCCCTTGACGCGCGGGTCGACGAAGATCGGACGGCCCAGGATGGCGGCCATCGCGCGCGCCGCGGACTCCACGTCGGTGTCGGGGAAGTTCAGCGTCGCGCTCGGCTCGGCGCGTGCCGCACGGGCCGGTGCCACGCCGATCGAGAGCGCGCACGCGGCGCCGAGCGCGAACACGGCGCACTTCAGGGGGTTCGGCGGGGTCATGGGGCCTCGGGCGACGGATGCGGGCCGCGATGCTAAGACGGCCCCCCGCGTGCTGCGTCTCGGCGCTGTCGCGTCACGGTAAAGAAGCTTGTCCTTCGCCGTCGGCGCCGTCACGCTTCAGGCGCGCCGTCACCCGGGCGACAACGCGCGCCGGTACTGGATGGCCTCGGCGAGGTCGGCGTTCTCGATGGCCTCGCGGCCTGCCGAGTCGGCGATGCTGCGCGCCACCCGCAGCACGCGGTGAAAGCTGCGCGCCGACCAGCCGAGCCGGGTCGACACCGCGCGCAGGAAGGCCGCGCCGGCCGTGTCGAGCGCGCAATGCAGGTCGAGCGCATCGCCGGCCAGCTGCGCGTTGCGGCAGCCCTGGCGTGCCAGCGCACGCTGCTGCGCGGCCTGGACGCGCCCGCAGATCTGCCTGCTCGGCTCACCATCGGGCGCGGTGGCCAGGGCGTCGGCGGGCAATGCAGGCACCTCGACCTGCAGGTCGATGCGGTCGAGCAGCGGGCCGCTGATGCGGGCCTGGTAGCGCAGCACCAGGTCGGGCGAGCAGCGGCACGCGCGCTGCGGGTTGCCCAGGTGGCCGCAGGGGCACGGGTTCATCGCCGCGATCAGCTGGAACTGGGCCGGGAAGTCGGCCTGCCGCGCCGCGCGCGAGATCGTGATGCGGCCGGTCTCCATCGGCTCGCGCAGCGCCTCGAGCGCGGCGCGCGGGAACTCGGGCAGCTCGTCGAGGAACAGCACGCCGTGGTGCGCGAGCGAGATCTCGCCCGGCCGCGGCGGCGACCCGCCGCCCACCAGCGCCACCGCCGACGCACCGTGGTGCGGGCTGCGCAGCACCCGCTGCCGCCAGCGCTCGGCGCGGAAGCTGCCGCTGATGCTGAGCACCGCGGCCGACTCGAGCGCCTCCTGTGCCGTCAGCGGCGGCAGCAGCCCGGCGAAGCGCTGCGCCAGCATCGACTTGCCGGTGCCCGGCGGGCCGACCATCAGCAGGCTGTGGCCGCCGATCGCGGCGATCTCGAGCGCACGCTTCGCGCCGCTCTGGCCCTTCACGTCGCGCAGGTCGGGCAGCGCCGCCGGCGTGCCGGGGCGCGGTGGCAGTGCGCGCGGCAGCGGCTCGCGCGGCGTGGGGTCGTCGGGGTCGTCCGGGCGCAGCGCCTGCACCAGCTCGAGCAGGTGCTTCGCGCCGTGGATCTCGATGCCGGCCACCAGCGCGGCCTCTTCGGCATTCGCGGCCGGCAGCACCAGCGCGCGTGCCGGTGTGCTCTGCGTCTGCAGCGCGAGCGCCATTGCCAGCGCGCCGCGCACCGGCCGCAGGTCACCGGCCAGCGACAACTCGCCGGCGAACTCGAAGCGCGCGAGGCGTTGCAGGTCCAGCCCGCCCTGCGCCGCGACGATGCCCAGCGCGATCGGCAGGTCGAAGCGGCCCGACTCCTTCGGCAGGTCGGCCGGCGCCAGGTTCACGGTGATGCGCTTGTTGTGCGGGAAGGCCAGGCCGCTGTTCTGCAGCGCGGCGCGCACCCGCTCGCGCGCCTCTTTCACCTCGGTGTCGGCCAGCCCGACCAGCGTGAAGTTCGGCAGGCCGTTGGCCAGGTGCACCTCGACGGTGACCTCGGGTGCCGCCAGGCCATCGAGGGCCCGGCTGTGGACGACGGCCAATGTCATGCGCTTTCCCCGCTTCGCAGATGAGAGGGGCGCGATTCTGCCCAGGGAGGGGATCCTCCGACACGGGGCATCTGTACCGGTCGCCGGCCCGGCCACTGAATTGCACCAGAAGCGGGCAATCGGGTGCATGCTGTGTCAATCGGCACCGCGGAGGTGCGTTTTCCGCAGCGCAGCCTCGTGAAAGCTGCCGAATGAGCCCCGATGGGGCGCGCACGCCCCAAAAAGTCCATGGCACAAAAGCTGCACAGAGGCCCCGGCCCCCTCAGTTTCAAACGCCTGGAGAAATCTGCATGAAGAAGATCGTGATCCTTTCGGCCCTGGCATCGCTGTTCGCCGTGTCGGTCCATGCCGAAGACGCCGCGCCGGCCGTGGCCACCAACTTCAGCCTGACCACGAACTACAAGTACCGTGGCCAGGACCAGGGCAACAACAAGCCGGCCGTGCAGGGCGGCTTCGACTACGCGAACAGCGGCTTCTACGTCGGCAACTGGAACTCGAGCATCGGGTTCACCAATTCCGGCATCGAGATGGACTTCTACGGCGGCTACAAGGGCGAGATCGCGAAGGACATCGGCTTCGATGTCGGCGTGCTGCAGTACTACTACTCGCAGAAGGACAAGGTCGTCGACTTCAACACCACCGAGCTCTATGGCGCACTGAGCTACGGCCCGGTGTCGCTGAAGTACTCGACCACGGTGTCGAAGGACTACTTCGGCCTCGGCGAATCGGCCGGCCTGCTGCTGGGCCAGCCGGCACCCAAGGGCCGCAACACCGGCTACCTCGACCTGTCGGGCAACTTCGAGGTCGCCAAGGGCGTGACGCTGAACGCCCACATGGGCTTCACGCGCCTGTCGAGTGAACTGAAGGACGTCGGCTACGAGAACTACGCCGACTACAAGTTCGGCGCGACGATGGACCTCGGATCGGGCTTCTCGGCGGGCGCGGCGATCGTCGGCGCGACCAAGAAGGACTTCTATGGCGACATCAACAAGGCGCGCGCCATCCTGACGATCACCAAGTCGATGTGAGCCCGCGCCTGCGCGAGCCCCACCCATTCATTGCCAACAGGAGCATTCCATGAAGATGGTGACTGCCATCGTCAAGCCCTTCAAGCTCGACGAAGTGCGTGAAGCCTTGAGCGCCATCGGCGTCCAGGGCATCAYGGTGACCGAGGTCAAGGGCTTCGGCCGCCAGAAGGGCCACACCGAGCTGTACCGCGGCGCGGAGTACGTGGTCGACTTCCTGCCGAAGGTCAAGATCGAGGCCGCCGTCGACGACGGCCTGATCGACCGCGTGATCGAAGCCATCGAAGGCGCGGCCCGCACCGGCAAGATCGGCGACGGCAAGATTTTCGTGTCGCCCCTCGAGCAGGTGGTGCGCATCCGCACCGGCGAGACCGGCAAGGACGCCCTCTGAGCACACTACAACAGAGACAACCATGAAGAAACTCATTGCCACACTCGCCCTGGGCTTCGCTGCCTGGGGCTTCGCCGGCGTCTCGCTGGCGCAGGACGCGGCCTCCGCGCCCGCCGCCACGGCTTCGGCCGCGGCGCCCGCGGCCGCGGTTGACGC
>NZ_JBFUFP010000454.1:0-4194 GCF_056403375.1 Rhizobacter sp. P2_H2 | reverse complement strand
GTTCGCGGTGTCGGATTCGGGCCCGGGCATCTCGACGGCCGACCAGGCGCGGGTGTTCGATGCCTTCACGCAGGCCGACAGCTCCCGCACGCGGCGCCATGGCGGCACCGGGCTGGGCCTGACGATCTCGAGCCAGCTGGTGGCGATGATGGGCGGCAAGCTGCAGCTGCAGAGCACGCGCGGCGAGGGCTCGCGCTTCTGGTTCTCGCTGCCGATGCGGCTGGTGCCCGACAGCACGACCCTGCTGACCGACCGCGAGGCCGCGGCGCTGCAGGGGCTGCAGGTGCTGGTGGTGGACGACAACACGACCAACCTCGACATCCTGCGCCACCAGCTGAGCGCCTGGGGGTTGCGCGTGGACACCGCCGAGGGCGGCGAGCATGCGCTGCAGCTGATGAGCAAGCGGCCGGTGGTGCACGACCTGGCGATCCTCGACGTGCACATGCCCGACATGGACGGCCTGACGCTGACGCAGCGCATCCGCGCGAACCGCCGGCTCGACGGACTGAAGATCGTGATGCTGAGCTCGCAGGGGCTGGACATGCCGGCGATCAGCCTGACGCGGCTGGGCGTCGAGCGCTGGCTGTCGAAGCCGGTGCGCAAGCAGGAGCTGCGGCGCGCGCTGATCGACCTGCTGGCGCATGAAGCGCAGCCGGTGCCCGACGCAGTGCTGCCGGCGGCTGCGCTGCCGGTGGCCGCCCCGGTGCGCAGCGCCCGCGTGCTGCTGGCCGAGGACCACCTGGTGAACCAGGAGGTGGCGGCGCAGATGCTGCGGCTGGCCGGCTACGACGTGCAGGTGGTGTCCGACGGCCAGGCCGCGATCGACGCGGCGCGCAGCCATGCCTTCGACGTGGTGCTGATGGACTGCCTGATGCCGGTGGTCGACGGCTTCGAGGCGACCGCGCGGTTGCGCGAGATCGAGCGTGCCGAGGGCGTCAGCGACCTGGCCCGGCTGCCGATCGTCGCCCTCACCGCGAACGCGATGAAGGGCGACGTCGAAGCCTGCCTCGCCGCCGGCATGGACGACTACGTGGCCAAGCCGTTCACGCAGGAGCAGCTGGTGGCGGCGATCGAGCGGCGCCTGAAGGCGCGGGCGGTGCAGCGGGCGGAGTGAATCGGTCGGACGCGGCGCGTTCAGATCTGGTGCCGCACCGGCGCCACGCTCCACGACACCGTCGGCTGGTCGATCATCGCGTGCACGCGCGAGTGGCCCATCTCGTTCATCAGCCGCGCCATCGCGACCCGGCCGTGCGCGGCCGAATCCCAGATCAGCATGTCGACGACGGTGCCGTCGTTCCACTGCGCGAGGCGGCGCGAGCGGAATCCCGCCTGGCGCTTGAGCCAGTCGTCGATCTCGACGTTGGCATCGATGAAGTCGTCGCAGGTGCAGTTCGCGAGCTTGAAGGTGGTGATTTCGATCGCTTCGGTCATGGGCTTCCTCCGGTGAGACGGCTCGCATCATCCTGCAGCCGGCCCGAGACCCGTTAGCCGGATCCTCCAGAACTCATGCACGATCCTGCAAATCGTGCGCTCGTGACACGGCAACGCGCAGCGTCTCGTGCAAGATCGTGGGCATGGCTTCGACCCTTGACCGCTACGCCGAGATCGCCGCGCTGATCGCCCGCCACGCGCCCGCCGACGGGCAGGCGACGACCGCCATCGGCAACCTGTTCTTCGGCCGCTGTTCGTCACCGTCGCAGCCGCACTACGCTGCGCAGTGGCCCTGCTTCGCGCTGCTGGCGCAGGGCGAGAAGATCCTGACGCTCGGCAACGACGAGTACCGCTACGGCGTCGGCGACTACCTGGTCACCTCGGTCGACCTGCCGATCGTCTCGCGCGTCACCGTCGCGACCGAAACATCACCCAGCCTCGGACTCGGCATGTCGATCGATGGCGTGCGGCTCACCGAGCTGCTGCGCCGCGTGCGCGCGCCACAGGCCGCGCCGCCCGGCGACGGCCTGCGCGGCGTCACCGTGAACCGCGCACCGCCCGAGCTGCTGGACGCGGTGATCCGCCTGCTGCGCCTGCTCGACAGTCCGAACGACATCCCGGCGCTCGCGCCGCTGGTCGAGGAGGAGATCCTGTACCGGCTGCTGACCGGCCCCGACGGCGGGCGGCTGCTCGCGATCATGTCGGCCGACAGCCGCAGCAACCGGGTCGGCAAGGCGGTCGACTGGCTGCGCCGGCATTTCGCCGAGCCGCTGCGCATCGAGGATCTCGCGTCGCACGTCGGCATGAGCGAATCGTCGCTGCACCACAACTTCAAGGCGGTGACGGCGCTGACGCCGATGCAGTACCAGAAACAGCTGCGCCTGCACGAGGCGCGCCGGCTGCTGGTGGTGGAGCGGCTGGGCGTCGCGACCGCCGGCCACCGCGTGGGCTACCAGAGCCCGTCGCAGTTCAGCCGCGAGTACGCGCGGCTGTATGGGCAACCGCCGGTGCGCGACGTGTCGGCCGGCGTGGCCGCGGATGCTCAGGGCTTGTAGGGCAGCGTCAGGTAGTACTTGCCGAGTTCGGTGAGCTGGCCGTCGGCACCGAGCAGGCTCGAGAAGTGCACGTCGTTGCTCCAGCGGCCGGTGAACCAGGCGTAGCGCACGACATCGGCGCGGTTCTCCAGCACGCCGACCATCTCGGCCATCTGCGCCTTCTGCTTGGCCACGCTGTCGATCTGCGCCGAGCCGTCGCCGGTGTGCCAGTTCGCGAACTCGGTGACCCAGAACGGCTTGCCGTATTTGGTGAGGCGGTCGAGCTGCGCGGCCAGGCCGTAGTCGTACCAGTGGAAGCCGATCATGTCGATGCGTGGCGCGCGCTGGCCGTTGGCATTGCGGTAGGCGGCTTGGAAGGCGTCCATCCAGACGACGGGATCCTCGAAGCCGGCGAGGTTGCCCCAGGTGATCTGCGGGCCGACGATCTTCACGCCGGTCTTGGCGGCCAGTGCCTCGACGCGCGGCCAGGCGGCCGCCGCATCGGCCGGCGACATCGTCGCCTGGCCCCACAGGTTGGGCTCGTTGAGCACCAGCAGGTACTTGTACTGCGGGTTGGCTTTCAGCAGCGCCTCGATCTCGGCGTCGTTGAAGCTGAAGTTCCACAGCATCGGCACGAAGTCGGTGCCGGCCGGCGGTGTCAGCTTGGGCCGGGGCGACCAGTTGTACCACCAGGACACGCCGGGCGACAGCGCGTTCAGGTCGGCGGTGGTGGCCACGTCATAGGCGATGCCGCGCTTGGCACTCTTGCCTACCGGGTTGGCGGGGATCGTGCCGGCGTCGGGCACGAGGCGCCATTGCTGGTTGTCGGTGCGGGTGCAATCCCACTGATGCACCACGCCGCCGACCGCGGTGCTGAAGTCGCGCACGTCGAGGCATTTGCCGCTGTGACGCGCCTTAAGCTCGAAGGCATCGCCGATCGCGGTGGCGGTGTAGCGCTGGTTCGCGCCGGCGGTATCGGCGAGCTGTTGCACGGCCGCGCCATTGGCGGTGGACGATGCGGCGACGCTGATCGACCTGCCGCTGCGAACGTTGGTCAAGCGCCAGGCGCCGCCGCCGGCCGATGCGATGTCGAAGCGCTGTGCGTCATCGCTGGCGCACGCGGCCTGCAGCAGGCGTGCGGCATCGGCGGTGCTCGCGCCTTCGATGCCGACGCACAGCTGCGAATGCACCGAACGCACCGAGTACCGGCCCACCGCCGGGCCGGCCTTGCCGCCGCTGGCCACGGGATGAACGGTGAAGGACTGCGCGGGCTCGTCCTTGCAGGCGAGCTGCTGCAGGCCGGTGCTGCTCGACGGCGCGACGCACTTGCCGCTTCCGGCATTCACCAGCGCGAAGCGGTTGCCGCCGAGCCGCTTGAAGGTGAAGCGCTGCGCGTTGGTGCCGTTGTCCTGCCACTGCTGCACGGTGGCACCGTCGGCCGCCGAGGCGCCCGCGACATCCATCGCGCGACCGCTGCTCGCCAACAGTTTGTAGCGCCCTGAAGCATCCAGGCTCACATTGAAGGACTGGGCCGCGGCACCGCTGCAGTCGGCGAAGCGGAAGCGGGCGCCGTCAGCGTTGTCGGAGGCCGCTTCGAGGCACTGGTTGCTGCCGGTGTTGGCGAGCACGTAGCGCTCGGCCTGCAGCGGCAGCGTGGTGTCGGTGGCGGGCGCGAAGGCGGCGGCCGATTCCGACGGCGCATCAGCTGCCGGCGCATCCGCCGTACCGC
>NZ_JBFUFP010000453.1:0-4199 GCF_056403375.1 Rhizobacter sp. P2_H2 | reverse complement strand
GCAGCACATCGGTGCGGGGCGTGCGCATCGTGGCGATCACGGTCCAGCCTTGCGCGTGGAAGTGGCGGGCGGTCTCGAGCCCGTAGCCGGACGAGCAGCCAGTGATCAGGACGGTTTTCATTCGGTGCCTCGGTGGTGTGTTGACGATGACGGAACGATACCGACGAGAGTCAGGACTCTCTACAATCAACAGTCCGATATTCGTTTGCAGGAGTCCGGCCATGGTGGATCCGCTGGCAGAGGTGATCGCGCTGCTGCGGCCGCGTGCGGTGTACTCCAAGGTGATCAGTGGCGCAGGCGCATGGGCGGTGCGCTATTCGAGCTTCGGCCAGCCGAGCTTCTGCACGATGCTCGAGGGCGAGTGCCTGCTGGCCGTCGACGGACAGGAGCCGATCACGCTGGCGGCCGGCGATTTCCTGCTGATGCCGGCCACGCCCGGGTTCACGATGTCGAGTGCCGCGCTGGCGGCTGCGGTCTTCGTCGATCCCCGGGCCCAGCCGGCGCCCGAAGGAGAGATCCGCCATGGCCGGCGTGGCGGGCCGCCGGAGGTGCGCATGCTCGGCGGGTACTTCGCGTTCGATTCACCGGATGCGGCCTTGATGGTGTCGCTGTTGCCCAGCGTGCTGCATGTGCGCGGCGTCGAGCGGCTGCCGTTGCTGGTGCAGCTGGTGCGGGGCGAATCGATCGAGCAGCGACCGGGCCGCGAGCTGATCCTGTCGCGGCTGGTCGAGGTGCTGCTGATCGAGGCGCTGCGCTCCGCGCCCGGCGACACGGCACCGCCGGGCCTGCTGCGCGCGTTGGCCGATGCGCGCCTGGCCACGGCGATCCGCGACATGCATGGCGAGCCCGCACGCGCGTGGACGGTGGATGAACTCGCGAAGCGGGCCGCTCTGTCGCGCTCCGTCTTCTTCGAGCGCTTCTCGCGCGCGGTGGGGCTGTCGCCGATGGCCTACCTGCTCGGCTGGCGCATGGCCCTCGCGAAGGACCTGCTCGGCCGCAGCGGCGTCGCGATGGCCGAGGTGGCCGAACGCGTCGGCTACAGCTCGGCCAGCACCTTCAGCACGGCCTTCAGCCGGCACGTGGGGCAGGCGCCGGGGCGGTATGCGCGGCTGCAGTCGGCGGCGCAGCAGGGCTGAGGTCGAACAAGGCCGCTGCGACTGAACGCGGTTTGCGCTGAAGCGATGGTCGCTATGTACCGGTCGTCAGCAAGAGGGCCTGGCGATAGGCTTCGCCGCGCCGACGGCAGTGGGGTCGGATCTCAACCACATCGTCTGTACGTCATTGACGTGCATACGTCTGAGACGTACATTCCCAATGTTCACTTTTGCCGAGACCCCGACCTTTGTCGCTGAAGCAGACAAGGTATGGACAGAAGAAGAGCGGATCGACTTCTTTCGCTGGCTCGCAGCCAATCCGGAGGCGGGCGATCTGATTCCAGAGAGTGGGGGATGTCGGAAAGTGCGCTGGTCGCGCGCCGGCATGGGCAAGCGAGGTGGCGTCAGGGTCATCTACTTCGTTCGTTTGGCGTGCGGCGAAATCTGCCTACTGCTGGTGTATGCGAAGTCAGTGCGAGACAACATTCCCGCCCACTTGCTCAAGGCGATACGAGAGGAGATCGAACATGGTTAGTCGTCCTTCTTCGAAGCGAACATCCTCCGGTGAGGCTCTGGGGCTCAAGCTGTTGCAGTCAGTGCGCGAAATGAAGGCGGGCAGCGCTGCGCGCACGACGAAGGTTGAGCCGAACGAAGTGGTGCAGGCGCGTGAAAACACAGGCTTGTCGCAAGCCCAGTTCGCCGAGGCGTTGAGCATTTCCAAGCGCACGCTGCAGGAGTGGGAGCAAGGGCGTCGATCGCCATCGGGTGCTGCCCAGACCTTGATTCGCATTGCGATGAAGCATCCGGAGATCGTTCGCGAGGCACTTGCGTGAACGGGAGCCAGGTCATGCGGATGTTTCTGCGGTTCGCCGCTCCGCTTGCCCTCGTCAGCGGCGTGCTGCTGACCCCCTCCGCGCACGCCGATTCATCGCCCCCCGCCCGCATTCAGGCGCGGGCCAGCGAGAACGGCCAGTTCGTCGTGCGCGTCGTTCCAGGCAAGAGCATGGGCGATGTCTACGGCTACGGCGGCAGGCCCACGGGGCCGTTCGCGATGGCAGAGTGGCATCGGTTCGACGGCGTGTCGTATCGAAAGGTCCACACGACCTTCCTGTTGAACCCCATCGCGCCCATCAACATGGAGTTCACCAACCAGGGCGTGCTGGTCACCCTCGACAACTGGCACAACCGCGGGATCGGAAACATCCTCGTCATCTACGCGGCGAATGGAGACGTCATCAAGAAGTACACGTTGACGGACCTGTACTCGCTCGAAGACACCAAGCGCTTCCAGACCACGGCGTCGTCGATCCACTGGCGCTGCCAGGGCGTGTCGACGGTGCTGGAATCAGACAAGGAGCTGGTGATCGACGACAGCATCGGCGGGCGATTCATCGTCCAGCTGGACACCGGCGCCTTCCAGTACCTGCGGCAAGGCGGCAGTTGCCGGTGACGGCACGGCCCTGCGCGCCGGCCCCCGCTCCCCCACCCGCGACGCGCTCGGCGGGTGCCCGATCACCCGCTTGAACGCCCGGCTGAACGACGCCTCGGAGTCGTAGCCGAGCCGGTCGGCCGCCACCGCGATGCGCATGCCGTCGTTGGCGATCCAGTGGCGCGCCTGGAACATCTTCACCTTGGCGACGTACTTCGCCGGGCTCTCGCCCATCGTGCGCGTGAAGGCCTCGGCAAAACTGGAGCGCGACGAGCCCATCAGGTCGGCCAGCATCGGCACGCTCCAGTCGCGCTCGGGTTGCGCATGGATCGCCGCGATCACCTTGCCGATCTTCGGGCAGCGCACCGCCGCGATCCAGCCGGTGGAGTCGCTGCAGCCACATTCCACCCACGCGCGGATGATGCTGGCCGCCAGCACGTCGGCCAGCCGCGCGAGGATGCCGCAGGCGCCGATGCGGTCGAGCGCCACCTCGCGTTCCATCGCCTCGAGCAGCGCCGGCACGGTGACGTCGCGCGTCGCGAGGTCGCCCGCGTGCATCACGTCCGGCATCATCGTCAGCAGCGGGTGCAAGGGGTCGAGGTTGAAGCGCAGCGCGCCGCAGAACATCACGTCGGGCGGCACCGCGCTGTCGGCCTCGCCGCTTGGCACCGCCGGCCCGATGTTCTCGGCCCCCACCAGGTAGATGTTGTCCGAGACCGCCACCCGCGCCAGCGAATCGATGTCCACCGCCGGCACGTCGGGCGCGCTGGCCAGGATGTGGAAGCTGCCGCGTGGCAGCAGCACCGCATCGCCGGGGTTCAGCCGCTTCCAGTCGGTCGACGGGGTGCGCAGCCAGCTGCCGCCGCTGCCGACGAAATGAAAGCGCGCCGCGCGCTGCGCCGGAAACGCCACCGCCCACGGCGCCCGCATCACGCAGCGGCCGTACTCCACGCCATCGAGCCGCAGCCCCAGCAGGATCTCGGTCAGTTGATCTCGGTCGGACAAAAAGTCATTCATTTCGGCTCTTCCGGCATTCAAACGCCGAGATCCTAGCCATAAGCTGTGTTCCCAGTCCACCACAAGGCCTTCTCCCGGCCTGCGCAACGTGTCTTCTGCCCCGATCGCACTTCCAGATTCCCCTGCCGGCCATGCCGACTGGTTCGCCATTGCGTCGCTGACGCTGGGCGTGTTCGGTCTCGTCACGGCCGAGTTCCTGCCCGCGAGCCTGCTCACCGCGATGGCCGCCGACCTGGGCGTCACCGACGGCGCGGCCGGCCAGGCCGTCACGGCCACGGCGCTGGTCGGCGCGGTGGCCGCACCGTCGATCCCGCTGCTGACGCGCCGCATCGACCGCCGCATCGTCATGCTGGCGCTCACCGCGCTGCTGATGCTGTCCAACCTGATCGCGGCCACCGCCACCAGCCTGCCGGTGCTGCTGGTGGCGCGCGTGATGCTGGGCATCGCGCTGGGCGGCTTCTGGTCGATGTCGGCGGCGCTGGCGCTGCGGCTGGTGCCCGAGGCGCAGTTCGCGCGCGCGATGTCGGTGATCCTCACCGGGGTCTCGGTCGCCACCGTCGGCGCCGCGCCGATCGGTGCGTGGATGGGCTCGGTGTGGGGCTGGCGCAGCGCGTTCGTCGCGGCCGGCGTCGTCAGCGTGCTGACGCTCGCGGTGCAGC
>NZ_JBFUFP010000452.1:0-4212 GCF_056403375.1 Rhizobacter sp. P2_H2 | reverse complement strand
TCACGCTGCCCAGCACGATGCTCGACGACGCGCTGAAGCTGCTGCTCGACGAGATCCGCACGCGGCTGAAATACCTGTGCGATGTCGGCCTCGGCTACCTGACGCTGGACCGCCAGAGCCGCACGCTGAGCGGCGGCGAGGTGCAGCGCATCAACCTCACCACGGCGCTCGGCACCTCGCTGGTCAACACGATGTTCGTGCTCGACGAGCCGAGCATCGGCCTGCACCCGCGCGACATGAACCGCATCGTCGAGGCGATGCACCGGCTGCGCGATGCCGGCAACACGCTGGTCGTCGTCGAGCACGACCCGGCGGTGATGCTGGCGGCCGACCGGCTGATCGACATGGGCCCCGGCCCCGGCGAGCGCGGCGGCAGCATCGTGTTCGACGGCACGCCGGAAGAGATCCGCCGCGCCGACACGCTGACCGGCGCCTACCTCGGCGGGCGCAAGCAGGTCGGCCTGGGCGGCCTGAAGCGGCTGGTGACCGACGCGACGCCGAAGCTGATCCTCGAAGGCGCGCGCGACCACAACCTGAAGAACGTGACGGTCGAGTTCCCGCTGCAGCACCTGGTGTGCGTGACCGGCGTGTCCGGCTCGGGCAAGAGCACGCTGATGCAGGACGTGCTGTTCCCGGCGCTCGCGCGGCACTTCGGCAAGGCCACCGAGACGCCCGGTGAGCACGACCGCCTGCTCGGCGCCGACTGGCTGACCGACGCGGTGTTCGTCGACCAGTCGCCGATCGGCAAGACCGCGCGCTCGAACCCGGCCAGCTATGTCGGCGCGTTCGACGAGATCCGCAAGCTGTTCGCGCAGACGCCGCTGGCCGGCCAGCGCGGCTACGGCGCCGGCATGTTCAGCTTCAACGCCGGCGACGGCCGCTGCCCGACCTGCGGCGGCTCGGGCTTCGAGCACGTCGAGATGCAGTTCCTGTCCGACGTGTACCTGCGCTGCCCGGATTGCGACGGCCGCCGCTACCGCGCCGAGATCCTCGACGTGAAGATCGAGCGTCGCCTGCCCGGCGAGGTGGCCAGGGAGCTCAGCGTGGCCGACGTGCTGGAGCTGACGGTCAGCGAGGCGGTGCAGATGTTCGCGCAGGACCGCGAGGTGCTGCGCGTGCTGCAACCGATCGTCGACGTGGGCCTGGAGTACGTGAAGCTGGGCCAGCCGGTGCCGACGCTGTCGGGCGGCGAGGCGCAGCGGCTGAAGCTGGCCGGCTTCCTCGCCGAGGCAGCGCAGACGACGACCGCGAGCCGCCAGCCGGTCGCGAAGAAGGGCACGCTCTTCATGTTCGACGAGCCGACCACCGGCCTGCACTTCGACGACATCGCGAAGCTGATGCGCGCGTTCCGCAAGCTGCTCGACGCCGGGCATTCGCTCGTGGTGATCGAGCACAACCTCGACGTGATCCGCGCGGCCGACTGGCTGATCGACCTCGGCCCGGAAGGCGGCGAGGCCGGCGGCCTGGTGGTGTGCACCGGCACGCCGGATGACGTGAAGCTGCATCCCACGTCGCACACCGGCCGCGCGCTGGCTGAGTACGACGTGTCGATGCGCCTCGGCGCGCACCAGGTGGAGGAAGGCGTTCCGCTGCAGTACCTCGTCAAGAAGGCGCGCGACGTGCAGCGCGACGAATCAATCCGCATCGTGAACGCGCGCGAGCACAACCTGAAGTCGCTGGATGTCAGCATCCCGCGCGGCAAGTTCARYGTGGTGACCGGCGTGTCGGGCTCGGGCAAGWSCACGCTGGCCTTCGACATCCTGTTCAACGAGGGCCAGCGCCGCTACCTCGAATCGCTGAACGCCTATGCGCGCAGCATCGTGCAGCCCGCAGGGCGGCCGGAGGTCGACGCGGTGTACGGCATTCCGCCCACTGTCGCGATCGAGCAGCGGCTGAGCCGCGGCGGCCGCAAGAGCACCGTCGCGACGACGACCGAGGTCTGGCACTTCCTGCGCCTGCTGTATGTGAAGCTGGGCATCCAGCACTGCGTGAACGACGGCGCGCCGGTGCGGCCGCAGAGCGTCGAGAGCATCGCCGCCCAGCTGCTGCGCGACCACCAGGGCGTGCATGTCGGGCTGCTGGCGCCGCTGGTCGTCAACCGCAAGGGCGTCTACACCGACCTCGCGAAGTGGGCGAAGGCGCGCGGCCACACGCACCTGCGGGTCGACGGCGACTTCCTGCCGGTCGATCCGTGGCCGCGGCTGGACCGCTTCAAGGAGCACACCGTGGAGCTGCCGGTCGGCGACCTGGTGATCGGCAAGGACAACGAAGCCGAGCTGCGCACGCTGCTGGCGCAGGCGCTGGACATCGGCAAGGGCGTGATGCACCTGCTGAGCCCGCTGAAGGGCCTGCGCGGCGCGATGCTGGCCGGCACGCCGACGCGCAAGCTCGGCGAGGTGAAGGTGTTCTCGACCAAGCGTGCCTGTCCGGTGTGCGCCACCAGCTACCCCGAGCTGGACCCGCGCATGTTCAGCTACAACAGCAAGCACGGCTGGTGCACCACCTGCGTCGGCACCGGCCTGGCGCTGACGCGTGAGCAGCGCAAGGCGTACGACGACTCGGTGCAGGACGACGACAACAAGGGCCGCGAGCAGAGCTTCCCGTCCGAGGAGGCGGAGGTCGAAGGCGTGGTCGACGAGCCGTGCCCCGATTGCGGCGGCACGCGGCTGAACCCGGTGTCGCGCGGCGTCACCTTCGACACGCATTCGATCGCGTGGATCGCGCAGTGGTCGGTGGCCGATGCGCGCAAGTGGGTGCAGGCCTTGACGCTGACCGGCCGTGATGCGGAGATCGCGCGCGACGTGGTCAGCGAGATCGCGAGCCGGCTGGAGTTCCTCGAAGAAGTGGGCCTCGGCTACCTGACGCTGGATCGCGCGGCGCCGACGCTGTCGGGCGGCGAGGCACAGCGCATCCGGTTGGCGGCGCAGCTCGGCAGCAACCTGCAGGGCGTGTGCTACGTGCTCGACGAGCCGACCATCGGCCTGCACCCGCGCGACAACCAGATCCTGCTCGATGCGCTGCACAAGCTGGGCGACAAGGGCAACACGCTGGTGGTGGTGGAGCACGACGAGGACACGATCCGCCGCGCCGACCACATCATCGACATCGGCCCGGGCGCCGGCAAGCGCGGCGGCCGGTTGGTGGCCGAGGGCACGGCGGGCGACCTGTCGAAGAACCCCGATTCGGTGACCGGGCGCTTCCTCGCCCATCCGCTGGTGCACCCGCTGAAGGCACGGCGCGAGGTCGATGCCTTCCTCGCGTCGGTGGCGAGCAAGGTCGCGAAGGAGGGCGAGGCGAACCGGCTGCTGACCATCCACGGCGCCTCGCTGCACAACCTGCAGCAGGTGACGGTCGACGTGCCGCTGAAGCGGCTGGTGGCGGTCACCGGCGTCAGCGGTTCGGGCAAGTCGACGCTGGCGCGCGACGTGCTGCTGGCCAACCTGCAGTTCATCAACGTGCGCGGCGGCAAGCCGAACTGGCAGGGCTGCGAGAAGATCGACGGCTGGGGCTACATCGACCGCGTGCTCGAGGTCGACCAGACGCCGATCGGCAAGACGCCGCGCTCCTGCCCGGCGACCTACATCGGCTTCTGGGACACGATCCGCAAGCTGTTCGCCGACACGCTGGAGTCGAGGGCGCGCGGCTACATGCCGGCGCGCTTCAGCTTCAACACCGGCGACGGCCGCTGTCCGGCCTGCGAAGGGCAGGGCATGCGCACGATCGAGATGAGCTTCCTGCCGGACGTGAAGGTGCCGTGCGACGTGTGCCACGGCCAGCGCTTCAATGCCGAGACGCTGGCGGTGAGCTGGCGCGGCAAGAGCATCGGCGACGTGCTGCAGATGGAGATCGACGAGGCGGTGGAGTTCTTCGCGTCGATGCCGAACATCGCGCACCCGCTGCAGCTGATGAAGGACGTGGGGCTGGGCTACCTGACGCTGGGCCAGCCGTCACCGACGCTGAGCGGTGGCGAGGCGCAGCGCATCAAGCTGGTGACCGAGCTGACCAAGGTGCGCGACGACGTGGGCCGGCGCGGCAACAAGGCGCCGCACACGCTGTACGTGCTCGACGAGCCGACGGTCGGGCTGCACATGGCCGACGTGGAGCGCCTGATTCGCGTGCTGCACCGGCTGGTCGACGGTGGGCACAGCGTCGTCGTCATCGAGCACGACCTGGACGTGATCGCCGAGGCCGACTGGGTCATCGACCTGGGGC
>NZ_JBFUFP010000451.1:0-4212 GCF_056403375.1 Rhizobacter sp. P2_H2 | reverse complement strand
CCAGGGATCCGGCCAAGGATGCGATCACGCGCGACCCGTGGGGCGCCCTGCGCGTGCACACCGCGGCGCGGGTGGCGCTCGGCCGCGCCGGCGTCAGCCTGCCGACCGGCGAGCTGCTGCGCTTCGGCTTCGCCCATGCGCAGGCCCGCGACGCCGTGCACGTGCCGCTCGACGCCGATGCGCTGTGCGCCACGCTGCAGCAGGCCGGCTGGCCGACGCTGCAGGTGCACAGCGCCGCGCCGGACCGCGCCACCTACCTGCTGCGCCCCGACCTCGGCCGCCGGCTCGACGAGGCCTCGGCGGCACGCCTGGCCGACACCGCCGGCGGCTGCGATGTGCAACTGGTGATCGGCGACGGCCTGTCGTCGCTCGCGGTGAGCCGCCATGCCGCGCCGCTGGTCGCCGAGATCCGCGCGCAGGCGCCGCCGGAATGGACCTTCGGCCCCATCGTCGTCGCGCGGCAGGCCCGCGTCGCGCTCGGCGACCCGGTCGGCGAGCTGCTGCGGGCGCGGCTGGTCGTGATGCTGATCGGCGMGCGCCCGGGGCTGAGCTCGCCGGACAGCCTGGGGATCTACCTCACCTGGGCGCCCCGGCGCGGCCGCAGCGACGCCGAGCGCAACTGCATCTCGAACGTGCGGCCCGAAGGCCTGCCGTACGCGCAGGCGGCACGCCGGCTGGTGTGGCTCGCGCGCGAGTCACTGCGGCTGCAGCTGAGCGGCGTGAGCCTGAAGGACCGCAGCGACGTGGTGGAGCTGCCACCGGCGTGAAGGGGCCGAACCGGCCCTAACATGTCGGCCATGCAAAACACCCCGCTGATCCACTGGCATTCGATGTTCATGGGCGTCGCGCTGCTCGCGGCCGCCCGCTCGAAGGACGGCCGCAAGCGCAACGGCGCCTGCATCGCGAGTGCCGACAACAAGATCCTGGGCGTCGGCTACAACGGCCTGCCACGCGGCTGCAACGACGAGGATCCGTCGTACTGGAGCGACATCGACGACGACCCGGTGCAGTCGCGCCACAGCTACATCGTCCATGCCGAGGTGAACGCCATCCTCAACTGCGTGGTGCTGCCGCTCACCGCCAGCACCATCTACACGACACAGTTCCCGTGCCCGCGCTGCGTGCAGTCGATCATCCAGGTCGGCATCCGGCGGGTGGTGTTCCTCGAGAAGAAATCCCACCAGGTCGCGCTGAACCAGGCGTCGGACAAGATGCTGGCCGATGCCGGCATCGAGGTGCTGTCGCTCGAAGCGCTCGAAGCGCCGGCGGCCGAATGGTGCGACAAGCTCGACGACTTCATCCGCGACACCGGGCCGGCCGTGCACGGCGCCACGGATCCCGGGCAGCCGCCACCAAAGTAGCACCGCGGCACCCTCCATATCGCGCGATCACCGCGCGCCCCGGCTGGCTATCGTGTGCAGCACGGCGCGCGCGTTGCGCCGCGATGCATGGAGGTCTCATGCCGGCCCTGTCAGATCCGTTCTCCCCGTCACAGCTTCCCCAGTCGCTGCCGCCTCCCGCAGAGGCACTGCGCCAGTCGCCGCTGATCGCCGACCTGCTGGCGCTGTCGGGCTTCCGCACGCTGATGGCCCGCGACGGAACGCCGGTCAACATCGCCCGCATGATGTTCGACCGGCCCTACGCCTACGAGCGCATCGCCGTCGCGCACGGCAGTGCCGACGCGGCGCTGCAGCGGGCGGCGCTGCAGCTGTTCGGCCTCTACCTCGCGACCGATCCCGACATGCACTGATCCCCATGGCGGGGTCTTCTCGTTACCATGGCCCCTCCAGCCACCAGCCGGGGGAACACCATGAAATGGGAAGGCAACCGCGAGAGCGACAACGTCGAAGACGCCCGCAGCGGTGGTGGCGGCGGCGGAGGCCGCGGCTTCGGCGGCCGCAGCATCGGCCTCGGCTCGGTCGCCATCGCGCTGGTGGCCGGCTGGATCTTCGGCGTCAACCCCCTCACGGTGCTGAGCCTGCTCAGCGGCGGCGGTGGCGGCGCGGTCCCCACCCAGCAGCAGGCGCCTGCCGGCAAGCCGCCGGCCGACGACAAGATGGCCCGCTTCGTCTCGGTGGTATTGGCCGACACCGAAGACGTGTGGCGCGCCAAGTTCAAGCAGATGGGCGGCACCTACCGCGAGCCGAAGCTGCGGCTGTTCCGCGGCAGCGAGCCCACCGCCTGCGGCCGCGGCGAGGCCGCGATGGGCCCGTTCTACTGCCCGGGCGACCAGAAGGTCTACATCGACCTGGGCTTCTACGAGACGATGCGCACGCGGCTCGGCGCGCCCGGCGATTTCGCGCAGGCCTACGTGATCGCGCACGAGGTGGGCCACCATGTGCAGAACCTGCTGGGCATCAGCGGCAAGGTCGATGCGATGCGCGGGAAGGGCAGTGAAGCGCAGCAGAACGCGCTGAGTGTGCGCCTGGAGCTGCAGGCCGACTGCTTCGCCGGCATCTGGGCGCATGACGCGCAGAGCGCCCGCCAGATCCTGGAGCAGGGCGATGTCGAAGAGGCGCTGAACGCCGCCACGCAGATCGGCGACGACACGCTGCAGCGCAAGTCGCAGGGCACCGTGGTGCCGGAAACCTTCACGCACGGCACCAGCGCGCAGCGCGTCAGCTGGTTCAAGCGCGGCTTCCAGACCGGCAGCGTCGAGCAGTGCAACACCTTCGAGGCGCGGCAACTCTAGTTGCCCGCCTCGAACGCCAGTTCGCAGGCCTCGGCGATCGACAGCAACTCGCCCTCGGCCTGCCAGGCCGCCAGCTCGGCCGCATCGGGGTGCCGCGCCAGCAGCCCGGCCAGCCGCGCCCGGTCGGCTTCTTCATTTGGTTGCCGCACCAGCCGGCCGCGCTCGCGGTAGTTGTGCGCCGAGGCGCCGGCCAGCCGCGCGGCCGCGTCGGTGCGGCCCGACAGCGCATGCAGCACGCCGAACAGGTCGAGCATCGACCACATGCAGCTGTCCTCGGGCAGGCGCCGCAGCCGCCGCGCGCACTCTCCGACGACGGCCCGCGCGCGCACGACCTCGCCCTGGTCGAGCAGCGCCCCCACCAGGTTCGCGAACAGCGTGAACTCGTTGGCCGACGCCCGCCCGGGCGGCAGGCGCGGGAGCAGTGCCTCGCCGCGCCGGATCGCGTCGGCGCTGCGGCCGGTGTGGCGGTCGATGTCGACCAGGTTCGCGCCGGTGCGCAACGTGCCTTCGAGGTAGCCGTCGCGCTCGCACAGCAGCGCGAGCGACAGCAGGGCCTCGCGGGCGCGCTCGGCGTCGCCGCCGGTGAAATCCAGCACCGCCTCGGTGGTGCGGCCGTGCACCAGCACCGGCGCCGGCCAGCGCGGGTCCTCGATCGCCTTCGCGCGCGCCAGCGCCCGCCGCGCCTCGGGGTGGTCGAGGCGCCAGTTCAGCGCGAACTCGGCCCAGGCCAGGTACTCGCCGCGCGCATCGCCCAGCTCGGCGTAGCGCTGCGCCGCCAGCTCGGCCGCGGCCCGGCAGCGCTGCGGGTACTCGGTGCTGTGCGCGCGGGCCACGCCCTCCCAGAAGCGCGCCAGCACCCGCACCGGCAAGCCGCCGGAGAGCCGGCCGACCAGCGCCTCGCCGCGCTCGCGGGCCTCGGCGTGCAGCAGCAGCGCGCCCCACAGCGGCGACGCCGAGCCGTACAGCGCGACCGCCCTGTCCGGGTCGTTCGCGGTGGCCTCGTCCAGCGCGGCGCGCAGGTCGTCGAGCTCGGGCGCCCAGCGGTCGCGCCAGGCGCCGGGCGCGCCCTGCGGGTTCGAACGCCAGTGGTCCTCATAGGCCTCGTCGAACACCGCGCACATGCCGCGCGCGAAGGCGGCCCGCACGGCCGCCGCTTCGCCCGAGGCCTGCAGCTTGTCGAGCGCGTACAGCCGGATGCTCTCCGGCAGGCGGTAGCGCGRTGCGCTCGCCCGGTCCACGCTCAGCAGCGAGCGGTCGGCGAGGTCGAGCAGGGTCTCGATGACGCGCGGTGCCGGCAGGTCGTCATCGGCCAGGCACAGCGCGGCGCGGTCGAGTTCGAACGCCCCCGGAAACACGCCGAGCCGGCGGAACACCTGCTGCTCGGCCGGCGACAGCAGCCCGTGGCTCCAGTCGAGCGCCGCGGCGAGCGCGTTCTGGCGCGAGGCCGGCACCTGCGGCAGCGGCGCGAGCAGCCCGAGGCGCTGCTGCAGCCGCTCGGCCAGCGCGGCCAGGCCGAGGGC
>NZ_JBFUFP010000450.1:0-4230 GCF_056403375.1 Rhizobacter sp. P2_H2 | reverse complement strand
GGGTGCTGCTGGAGCAGCTGGACGCGCAGGGGCGGGTGCTGCCGCCGGGCGAGAGCGGCTGCCGCACGCTGCTGACGAACCTGGCGAACCGGGTGCAGCCGCTGATCCGCTGCGACCTCGGCGACCGCACGCGGCTGCAGGTGCAGCGCTGCGCGTGCGGCAGCGTCCTGCCGGTGGTCGAGGTGGAGGGGCGCTGCGACGACAGCCTGGTGCTCGGCCGCGACGGGGCGCGGGCGACGCTGGTGCCGCTGGCGCTGTGCACGGTGCTGGAGGAGGAGGCCGGCCTGTTCGATTTCGAGCTGGTGCAGCACGGGCCGTGCGAGCTGGTGCTGCGCGCGGCCGCTGGCGACCGGGGGGCGCCGGCGGTGTTGCGGCGGGCCGGTCGTGCGCTGGACGGCTTCCTGCGCCGGCAGGGGGCGCTGGGCGTGCGCATCCGGCTGTCGAGCGAGCCGCCCGCCGGCTGCCTGCCGAGCGGCAAGCGGCAGCGGGTGAGGGGTTCCTGCGCCTGATCAAGGGCGGCGGCGGGCACAGGCGGCACGCTGGGCGCGTGATTTTCACGACCACAGGATCCTTCATGAAACAAGCTCCCCAGATCCAGTTCCTCGGCATGGACCCGTCGCCGGCGCTCGAGGCCGACGTGCGCGAGCGGCTGCAGCGGCTCGAGCGCTTCTGCCCCGACCTGATCGTCGGGCGCGCGGCGATCGAGCTGCTGAACACGCACCGGCAGCAGGGGCGCACGTTCGCGGTGCGGCTGGACATGACGCTGCCTGGCCATGAGCTGACGGTGAGCCGCGTCCACCACGAGGACGTGTACGTGGCGCTGCGCAACGCCTTCGACGGCATGGCGCGGCAGGTGCAGGACACGGTGCGGCTCGCGCGCCAGCGCCACGCGCACGGCGCCGCGCTGGAGCTCGACGCCGACGAGGCCTGAGAGGGGGCGGCGATGCGGCTGACCTTTCTCGGCGCGACCGGCACCGTGACCGGTTCGCGCTACCTGCTGGAGCATGGCGGGCGGCGCCTGCTGGTCGACTGCGGGCTGTTCCAGGGGCTCAAGCAGCTGCGGCTGCGCAACTGGGCTCCTTCGGTGCCGTCGGCAAGCGAGGTGGACGCGATCGTGCTGACGCATGCGCACCTGGACCACAGCGGCAGCGTGCCGCGGCTGGTCGCGGGCGGCTACGGCGGGCCGGTGCATGCGAGCGACGCGACCTGCGACCTGTGCGGGCTGCTGCTGCCGGATTCGGGCCGGCTGCTGGAGGAGGAGGCGGTGTTCGCGAACCGGCACGGCTTCTCGCGCCACCACCCGGCGCTGCCGCTGTACACCGAGGCGGATGCGCAGGCCGCGCTCGGCCTGCTGCGCCGCGTGCGCTTCGGCGAGGCCTTCGAGCCGATCCCGGGCGTTCAGGTGAGCCTGCAGCGCGCCGGACACCTGCTGGGCGCGGCGAGCGTGCGGGTGGCATGGGGCGGCCGCTCGATCGTGTTCTCGGGCGACCTCGGCCGCGACGAAGATCTCCTGATGCGGCCGCCCGAGGCGCCGCCGGGCTGCGACTGGCTGGTGGTCGAGTCGACGTACGGCGATCGCGAGCATGTGGGCGGCGACCCGCTGGCGGCGCTGGCCGCCGTGATCAGCCGCACGGCGGCGCGCGGCGGCATCGTCGTGATCCCGTCGTTCGCGGTCGGGCGTGCGCAGGCGCTGATGCATGCGCTGCACCTGTTGCGCGAGCAGCGCCGCATCCCGGACCTGCCGGCCTTCCTGAACAGCCCGATGGCGGCGGATGCGACGCGGCTGTACGTGAAGCACCGGGCCGAGCACCGGCTCGACGAGGCGCAGTGCCGCGCGATGTGGGCGGCGGCGAAGATCGTGAACAGCGTCGAGGAATCGCGCCGGCTCAACGATCTGCGCATGCCGTCGGTGATCATCTCGGCGAGCGGCATGGCCTCGGGCGGGCGGGTGCTGCACCACCTGAAGGCGTTCGCGCCGGATGCGCGCAACACGATCCTGTTCGCCGGCCACCAGGCGGCGGGCACGCGCGGCGCGGCGATGGTGGGCGGCGCGAGCGCGGTGAAGATCCACGGCGCCTACGTGCCGGTGCGGGCCGAGGTGGCGCACCTGGACACGCTGTCGGGCCATGCCGACCGCAGCGAGCTGCTCGCATGGGTCGGCGCGTTGCCGCGCGCGCCGCGGCAGGTGTTCGTCACGCACGGGGAACCGGTGGCGGCGGATGCGCTGCGGCTCGGGATCGAGGAGCGTTTCGGGTTCGCGTGTTGCGTGCCGGAGCACGGCAGCGTCGTCGAGCTGGATTGAGCCTTTCGTTTGTTCGCTTGTCATCCCTGAAGGAGCAGGGCGGTGCACAAAGGCGCGTCGGAGGCTGGCGGCGTGCATTCAGACCTGGCGCACTTTCACGCGCACCCCATCGGCGACCGCCGGCGGCGGGTAGACGATCACCCGCGCGCCCACCGGCAGGCCCTCCTGGACCCACGCCTCCGATGGGTTGCGCGCCCCGATCACCACCGGCGTCAGCCGCGCCCGTCCCCCGTCGACGACGAACACCCCCATCCCCGCGCCCTGGCCGCCCATCGACGACGGCAGCGGGAACACCGCGCTCACCGGCACCTTCGTCACGCCGTCCTTCACCATCGTCAGGATCCGCACCGTCACGCGGTAGCCGTCGCCGAGCGCCGACCAGTCGGCCGGCGGGCTCGCGATGTCCACCAGCACCCGCACGCGCTGCTCCTCCACGCCGAGCGCCGACACCTTCGTGAACGCGCCCGGCTCGACCAGCCGCACCCGCCCGCGCAACGCCGCCTCGCCGCCCCAGTGCTCGATCGCCACCTGCGCACCCGCGCGCACCTGCAGCGCATCGGTGGTCAGCAGCTCGGCCACCACCTCCAGTCCGGCCACGTCRCCCAGCTCCAGCAGCGGCGCGCCGAGCGCCACCGTCGCCTCGCTCGCCTGCGCGACGCGCAGCAGCCGTGCCGACACCGGCGAGCGCACCGCGAACACGCGCGGCGCACCGGCCGGCGCATTGCGCACCACGCCCAGCGCGGCGCGCGCCTGCTCCACCTCGTGGCCGGCGGCGTGCTGGTCGCTGGTCGCGGCATCGAGCTCCTTCTGCGCCGCCAGCGCCGCCAGCCGGTCGGTCTCCAGCCGCGTCGGCGACACGAAGCCCTGCTTCGCCAGCTGCTCGCTGCGTTGCGCATCGTTGCGCGCCTGCAGCAACGCCACCCGCGCCCCCTCGACGCGCGCGCTCGCCCGCTGCAGCTGCGCCTCGGTCACCTCCAGCCGCGCCTGCTGCTCGCGGCGCGTGCGCTCGTCCAGCATCGGCGACAGCACCGGCGTCAGCTGCGCCACCACCGCGCCGGCCGCCACCGCATCGCCCTCGCGCAACGCGATGCGCGCCAACTGCCCGGCGAGCGGTGCCGACACCACGTAGCGGTCGCGCAGCCGCGTCTTCGCATCCTCCTCGACCGCCGCCTCGAAGCGCCCCGTCGCCGCCACGGCGACCTCCACCTCGACCGGCCTCGGCATGAAGGCCCACGCCATCACCGCCACCGCCGCGATCGTCGCGGCACCGCCGGCCAGCCAGGCCCGGCCCACATGCGGAAGCTTCAGCGTCATCATCGTTCAATCCCTCGTCTTCAAGGCCGACACCATGTCGAGCCGGTCGATGCGCCGGCGCACCACCAGCGCGCTGGCGGCACCGGCCACCAGCACGCACAGCGCCGCGCCCGCATAGGTGCGTGCCCGGATCACCACCGGAAAATAGAACTGGTCGGACTTCAGCAGCTCGACCACGCCGTGCGTGATCGACCAACCCATCAGCATGCCGATCGGCAGCGCGACCGCGATCACGATCGCCAGCTCGCCCAGCAGCAGCCCCGACACCTCGGCGCGCGTGAAGCCCAGCACCCGCAGGCTCGCGAGCTCCCAGGCACGCTCCGACAGCGCGATGCGCGCGTTGTTGTAGACCACGCCGACCGCGATCACGCTCGCGAACACCGTCAGGATCGTGCTCATGATGCGCACGTTGCGCGCGCTGATCTGCTGCAGGTTGCGCAGCATCGTCGACTTGCTCCACGCGCCGGCCACCGCCGGCAGCGCCTTCGTCGCCTCGAGCGCCGCATCCTCGCTGCCGCGCTCGAGCGCCATCATGAAGCCGGTCGACAGGTCGCCGTCGCCCAGCACCCGGTTCAGCGACGGCCGGTCCATGTAGGCGTTCAGCCCCATCATCT
>NZ_JBFUFP010000449.1:0-4234 GCF_056403375.1 Rhizobacter sp. P2_H2 | reverse complement strand
CGGATGCCACGCATTTCCCGTCGCTGCAGCACGCGACCTGGGACCGCGGCTGCAAGCTGCTGCACCTGGCGTCCGAACGCACGCTCAAGCCCGCGCTGCCGGCCGCCCAGGCGCAGGCGGCCGCGGAGACCGCGCTGGACCGCGTGCCGCGCGCGATCGACTCGCTCGGCTGCGTGGCCCGCTGGGAGAACGGCGCGGTGCGCGTGCACAGCGTGCTGCCCGGCGACCTTCAGTTGCTGACGCTGCCCGCCGGCGACCCGACCGACCTGTGCACGTCGACGGAAGGCGTGCTGTGCATCGCCCACGGCGGCGGCATCGTGATGCACGACCTGCGCGCGCGCTGGCCCGACACGACGGTCTCGCTCGCGGGCTTTGTTCCCTGGCGCCTGGCCGCCGCGCCGGACGGCGCGGTGTGGGCGCTGGAGCGCAACACCGGCCGCCTCGCGCGGCTGCGCGGCCGGCCGCTGCGCAGTCCTTCGCTGCAACCGGACGACTACGACGCCCGCGTCTTCCGCCCGAGCCCCGAGAACGGCTGCGCACCACGCCTCGAACTGGCCGGTGCGCCGGCCTGGCCTGCCACCGAGCGGGTGCTCGCGCTGGCCTGCGACGGCGAAGGCACGCCGCTGCTGCTGAGCTGGCAGGGCGATGAYGGCACGGCCTGCATCCGCCGCTGGGCGGTGGATGGCCGGGTGCTCGGCGCACCCTCGATCGCGAGCGGCGCCAACTTCGCCTATTCGCTGGCCAGCCTGTCGCCCGGGCGCATCGCGCTGCGCGTGCCGGGGCGCAGCGACGCACCGGCCTTCGACCTGGCGGCGACGGCGACGGACGGCCTGATGGCGGCGCTCGGCGACGTGTACCCGCTGGCCGACGATGCGATCGAGGCGTCATTCGCCAACGGGCCGGGCGAGCTTCCCCACTACCCGATCGCCGGTGGCGGGACCGAACCGCTGCGCGCCTTGTCGCTCAACCAGCTCGCACGGCGCGGCGAGGCGGCCAACCATGCCGACTCGCCCGATGGACTGGTCGCGCATGCAATCGACAGCCGCGACCCGCGCACCGTGTGGCACCGGCTGGTGGCCGAGGCCGCCATCCCCGACCACTGCGGCTTCGTCGTGTGGCTGGCGGCGACCAACGACATGCAGCCGCCGCAGCCCGACGACCGCGTGGCCTGGCAGCCGCATGGTTTCGGCCGCGACATCGTGACCCTCGATGAATCGATGCAGTCGACACACGCCCCGCGCGCCGCCTGGGAGCGCGTGCCCAGCGAACTGCCGCACCACCCGGGCCTGCTCGGCGGCGAGCCCGAGCCGGGCCTGCGCGGCCTGTTCTCCGTGCTGATCCAGGACAGCCGCCAACGGGTGCGCTCGCTGGTCGGCCGCTACCTGTGGGTGCGCATCGTCCTGCACGGCGACGGCCGCAGCGGTCCCGCCATCGCGGCACTGCGTGCCTGGGGCAGCCGGCTCTCGTACGTGGACCGCTACCTGCCGCGCCTCTACCGCGAGAGCCTGTTCGGCGATGCGGCCCGTGTGCCCGGCATGCGCACGGGCCAGATCGAAAGCACCTTCGTTGCGGCCCTCGATGCCGGCGGCACGCCCGGCGGCGCCTTGCGCACGCGGCTCGCCCAGCTGGCGGTACCGCTCGGCGACGCAGCCAGGTTGACCGTCGAACGCAGCGGCCAGGCCTGGCTGCTGCGCGACGGTGGCGCCGCCTGGCGGCTGGCGCTGGAGGCCGACGCGGTCGCGGTCTACCAGCCTCAGGCCACGCCGTCGGACTTCAATGCGCGGCTGGTCGCCAACTTCGAAGGCGTGCTGACGCAGCTCGAGGACCGCGTCGCCGCGGCCCACCTGCTCAGTGATCCCGATGCCACGAGAGAGGAGCAGCTCGAATGGCTCGGCAGCTGGATCGGCGTGGCGTTCGACGGTGCGCTGCCCGCCTCGGCGCGGCGCGCCTGGCTGCGCGCTGCGCCCGACCTCGCGCGATGGCACGGCACGCGCAACGGATTGCGCCTCGCGCTCGACGTGGCCACCGGCGGCTCGGTGCGCTCGGGCGCAATCGTCGTGGTCGAGGACTTCCGCCTGCGCCGCATCCTCGCGACCCTGCTCGGTGTCGACCTGTCCGACGAGAACGACCCGCTGTTGCCCGGCCTCAGCCAGAACGGGAACTCCGTCGTCGGCGACACCTTGTTCGTCGGCGACCAGGAGCGCGTGGAACTGCTGGCGCTGTTCGACGCCTCGGTCGGCAACAACGCCGAGGATGCGGCGGTCCTCGGCTTCTACGAGCGCCTGGCCAACCGCGCGACCGTGCTGGTGCACCGGGAGGTCGAGGCACAGGACCTGGCGCTGATCCGCCGCATCGCGCAGCTCGAATCGCCGGCGCACGTCGAGGTGCGCGTGGCCGTCGCGAGCTGGCCGCTGCTGGTCGGCGTGTCCAGCCTGGTCGGCGTCGACACCTTCCTCGGCCCGCCGCGGCTGCCGCAACCGGCGCGCGTGCAGCGCTCCGCCCTCGGCAACGGCGACCTCGTCATCGGCCAGCCGGTGCTGGACTCGCGGCTGGCGGGCACCGCGCTGCCCGCCCCCTGACATCCCTCCGCTTCTTCAAGGTCATCCACCATGAGCCTCCTCACCGAAGACGCCGATCCGCTGTTCAAGCAGCCTCGCGCCGAACGCCCTGCCTTCGCCACCGGCCTGCTGCTGGATGCGCAGGACTTCACCGACGAGCAGACCTATCACCGCGGCCGGCTGGCGCGCGCCCTGGCATTCCTCGCCGGCGGCGGCACGCTCGCCGGGCTGCGCGTCGAGTACGTGCCGCCGGCCACCGGGCAGGTGGAGGAGATCCGCGTGCAGCCCGGACTCGCGGTCGATCGCCTGGGACGCCTGGTCGAGCTGCTGCGGCCGGCCTGCATCCGGCTCGACGTCTGGTTCACCGCGATGCGCGCCGCCCAGGGCGGCGCCCAGCTCACCGGCGCCGCGTACGGCAACCTGGCCCGCTTCATCTCGCCGCGTTTCGGCACGCCGGCGCCGACGCTGCCCGCCAACGGCGTGGTGGCCGATGTCTACCTGCGCTTCGGTGCATGCCCGGTGGGGCTGTCGTCGAGCTTCGCCACCGGTCCCTTCGATGCGTTGAATGCGGTGTCGACTTCGCGGCTGCGCGATGCATACGAACTTCAACTGGTGCCGCGCGCCGCGCTCGACGACAGCTACAGCGGCCTGCCGCTTCCGCCGGCTGCCGCGGTGCTGGGCAACCCCGCCGGCAGCGCGACCGACCGCCGCAACGCGTTGCAGGACGCCGTGCTCTCGGCCTACGGCGGCACCGGCCACGTCGGCGGAAACGGCGACTTCGGGCGTTCGGCCGAACAACCGACCGGCGTCGACCCGAGCGCGGTCTTCCTGGCGCGCGTGCTGATCCCGGTGACGGTGGCGGCCGGCTCCCCGCCGGTGCGCAGCGCGACCGCCCCGCTGGTCGACAACTTCGGACGCCGCTTTCTGCCGCCGGCCGCGCTGTTTGCGCAATGGGCCGGGGCCTGACCCGCATCGATGGAGCTACTGTCATGGCGATCAACTTCACTCAAGGCTCGGCGCGCAAGCTCGTCGCACAGGCCGAGGCGTCCGAGCTCCGCTCGCGCGGCGTGCTGGTGCAGGACCCGCGGCGCGAACGGCCACGCTACTTCGACGGCCGCTTCCTCGCTGCGCGCGACCTGATTCGCGACCAGCAGTACTTCCTGACACGCGAGGCCGACCTCGGTCGCGCCGCCGGCAGCGGTGTGGCCGGTGGCCTCTACGTGGACCCGGGCAGCACGCAGCAGTCGCTGAAGATCAGCGCCGGACAGGGCATCACGCCGGCCGGCGAACTGGTGCTGCTGCCTGCCGAGGTCAACCTGAACCTGGCCGACATCCCGCAGGCCGAGCAGCTGTCGGTGAGCTTCGGCCTGTCGCGCGTGCCCGCGCCCCCGCTGCGCAGCCGCACCGGGCTGTATATCCTCGCGCTGCGCCCGGTGGAGTTCACCGGCAACCCGATCGGCGCCTACCCCACCTCGCTGACCGGTGCGCGCACGGTGGAGGACGGTGACGTGCTGGAGGCCGCCGCCATCGTGCTGATCCCCTACCAGGACGACGGTGCGGCCGACGACCTTCTGGCGCGCCGCGGCCGTGCGGCGCGCACCATCTTCACGCTGCAGCAGCGCGACACGCTGTCGGTCAACGTGCTGCCGCTGGCCATGCTCGCCCTGCAGTCGAAC
>NZ_JBFUFP010000448.1:0-4246 GCF_056403375.1 Rhizobacter sp. P2_H2 | reverse complement strand
GGTCAGCAGCGAATGCCGCGTGCCGACCGGCGGGATGATGCGGCCGAGCTGGTTGAGGCTGTGCCACACGTCGAAGCGCCGCAGGCCTTGCCAATGCAAGTAGCCCTGCAGCCTGCTCGTGGCCAGGTAGCCGACCTGGTCGCCGAAGCGGCCATGCCAGCGTGCCGGCATGTGCAGGTGGAAGTGCACGCCGTGCTGTTCGCGCCAGGCCGGCGCGACGCGCGCGACGTGCTCGCAGACCTGCGTCGAGAACTCGCCGAGCCCGTCGCTCAGCGAGCCGAGCATGCCGAGGCTGATGCCGACGCGCCGTGCGGGGGCTCGCATCACGCGATCAGCTGGTAGTGCTTGCGGCTCAGGTCGACGCCGAGCAGCCGCTCGACGCGCATCGACCAGCGGTGCTTGCGCTCGCGGCTCGTCAGCACGTGCGCCGGATCGGGCGCGAAGTGCTGCTCGGCCTCGTCGCGCAGCCAGTCGGCCATCAGCGCCGGGTGCGTGCCGGCGTAGGGCACCAGCGACTGCGGGTCGATGTTGCCGTAGTGCACCGTCGGCGCGCCATGCGACCAGTACTTGCTCACCTGGTCGAGCTTGGCCTGCATGTAGTCGGTGCGGCGCACGTGGCCGTAGTGGTAGATGTGCGCGTTCGCCAACGCGGCGTTCGGGTGGCGGCCGCGGCGGTGCCGGTCCATCACCACCCAGAACTGGCCGTCGGGTGCGTAGCTGCGGATCGTGTTGCGGATCAGCCGGCACTCGCGCCGGTACCAGGCCGGGCTGATCGCGAGCCAGTGCGGCGAGCCGTAGAAGTGCAGGTAGTCGAACACCAGCGCCTCGATGCGGCGGTCGGCATGGTGGCGCTCGACCGACGCGCGGATCGCCGCCAGCTCGCCCTCGTGCAGCACCTCGTCGCCCTCGAGGTAGAAGGCCCAGTCGCCGGTGCAGGCGAACTGCGCGATCATCTTCTGCTGCGCATAGACGAAGCCGCGCGACTCCATGCGCTCGTTCCACACGGTGTCGATCAGCCGGATCTTCGGGTCGCCGATCGCCAGCAGCCGTTCGCGGGTGTCGTCCTCGCCGCGGCCGACCGCGACCACGAACTCGTCGACCAGCGGCAGCAGCGAGCGCACCGAGGCCTCGAACGGGAAGCCGAGCTTGACGCCGTTGCGCAGGAACGTGAACCCGCTGATGGAGGCCGAAGCAGCAGCCGTCATAGCGTGTGCGACGCGAGCCGTGCCACCTCGGTCGCGCTCCACTTCTTCTCCATCGGGATCAGGCGCGCGGCGTCGGCGAAGGCCGGCGGGCGCGCGCGCAGCGTCACGCGGATGTAGTGGTGCACGAACACGTCGAGCGCGATGTGCAGCGGGCGGATGTCGCCGACCTCGACAGCGCGCTTCTTGGCCCGCAGGAACAGGTCGGCATCGGCGGCCTGGATGCGCTCGTCCCACAGCCCGATGCGGTCGATCGCGCGCCGGTTCATCAGCACCGAGTTGCCGACATAGCCCTCGATCACCAGGCCCTCGAACTGCTCGGCGCGCTCGCGGCAGAAGCGGTCCCAGTCGCCGTACATCCAGCGGTGCGACATGCCGAGCCAGGGCTGCTTGGCGCCGAAGAAGCGCACCGGCAGCGAGGCGCGCTTCCAGCGCCGGCGCAGCGCGTGCGTGGCCTCGGGCGTCTCGACGCGCTCGATGCCGCACACCGTCAGCGCGTCGAGCCCGTGCAGCTCGGCGTTGGCGATCAGCCGCGTGTCCCAGTCGGGCGGCACGACGATGTCGTTGTTCAGGAACGCGAGCCAGTCGCCCTGCGCGACCGCGATGCCCTGGTTCTGCGTGTACGGGTAGGAGAAATTCTGCGTGTTGCGGATCACCTTGGCACCGACCGACTCGAAGAACTCGGCCGAGCCGTCGGTCGACGCGTTGTCGATGATGATCAGCTCCGACGGCAGCCGGGTACAGCGCTGCAGGTGCTCGACGAACCAGCGGTTCATCTCCAGCTGGTTGTGGACGGCGGTGATGATGCTCAGTCGGGTCATCCTCGGCTCTCCGATGGCGCGGCGTGGGGGGTGCGGAATTGCAGCGAATGCAGGTGGGCGAACAGGCCGCCCTGCGCGAGCAGCTCGGCATGCGTGCCCTGCTCGACGACGCGGCCGGCTTCGAGCACCAGCACTCGGTCGGCGGCCTTGATGGTCGACAGCCGGTGCGCGATCACGAGGCTGGTGCGGCCCTTCATCAGCCGGTCCAGCGCCTCCTGCACCAGGCGCTCGGATTCGGAATCGAGCGCCGACGTGGCCTCGTCGAGGATCAGGATCGGCGCGTCCTTGTAGATGGCGCGCGCGATCGCGAGCCGTTGCCGCTGGCCGCCCGACAGCTGGTTGCCGTTGTGGCCGATCAGCGTGTCCAGGCCCTGCGGCATCTCGTCGACGAACTTCAGCAGGTTGGCCGCGCGCAGTGCCTCGCGCACGCGGGCGGTATCGATGCGGCGAGCATCGTGCGCTCCGGTGTCGCCGAGCGCCACGTTGGCCGCCACGGTGTCGTTGAACAGCACCACGTCCTGGCTGACCAGCGCGAACTGGCGGCGCAGCGCCGCCACGTCCCACTCGCGCATCGGCCGGTCGTCGAGCAGCAGCTCGCCGTCGCTCGGCTCCAGGAAGCGCGGCAGCAGGTTCACCAGCGTCGTCTTGCCGGCGCCCGACGGCCCGACCAGCGCCACCGTCTCGCCGACGTTCAACCGCAGGTTCACGTCGTCCAGCGCCGGCGCCTGGTCGGTCTTGTAGCGCAGGCCGACATGGCGCATCTCGACGCGGCCCTGGGCGCGCCCGGGGTCGAAGCCGCCACCTTCCTCGACCGGCGCATCGGTGATCAGCGCGACGCCGCGCTCCAGCGCGGCCAGCCCGCGGGTGATCGGCCCGGCCACCTCGGACAGGTGCTTGATCGGCGCCAGCAGCATCAGCATGCAGGTGATGAACGCGGCGAAGCTGCCGGCCGKGCCGCCGTAGTGGGTGCTCTGCCAGAGGGCCGCGACGATCACCGCCGACAGGCCGCAGGCGGCGATCATCTGCGTCACCGGCGTCATCGTCGCGGCCGCCATCGTCGACTTGATCGCGAGCCGGCGCAGCGTGTCGCTGAGGGCGCGGAAGCGGCCGGCCTGGCCGGCCTCGGCGCCGTGCAGGCGGACGATGCGCCAGGCGAGCACGTTCTCCTCGACCACGTAGGCGAGCTGGTCGGTGGCCTGCTGGCCTTCGACCGTCAGCCGGTGCAGCCGCTTGCTGAGGATGCGCATCACGAAGGCGACCGCCGGCACCAGCACGCCGACGAACAGCGTCAGCTGCCAGTTCATCCACAGCAGGTAGGCCATCAGCGCGACCAGCGTGGCCGAGTCGCGCACCAGCGTCATCACCGAGCCGACCAGCAGGCCCGCGCCGGCCTGCACCTCGTAGGTGAGCGTGTTGGTCAGGCTGCTGGCGGTGTTGTGGCTGAACAGCGTCGGCTGCACCGTCATCAGCCGCTGGAACATCGCGGTGCGCAAGGCCTGGGTGCCGCGGTTGGCCGACCAGGCCAGGCCGTACTGCGCGATCAGCCCGGCGACGCCGCGGATGAAGAACAGCCCGATGATCGCGACCGGCACCATCCACAGCGGAATGCCGTCGGCGGTGAAGCCCTTGTCGAGCAGCGGCTTCATCAGCGCCGGCATCACCGGCTCGGTCAGCGCGCCGATGATCGAGCCGACGATCATCAGGACGAAGCCCTTGCCGCTGTCGGCGAAATACGGGGCCAGGCGCTTCAGGCGCTCTTTCAGGGGCGGGGTGGGGGTGCTCATTCCGGGCGCATTATCGTTCGCCGGCACTGCCTACAATCCCCGCACCTCCAAGCTGCATGCGCCTGTCGCCTTCCATGTCCGTTCCCAACCTGTCGGTCATCGTCATCACCCGCAACGAAGGCCACCAGATCTCGGACTGCCTGAAGAGCGTCGCGTTCGCCGACGAGTGGATCGTCGTCGACGCCGGCAGCACCGACGACACCCGCGAGCAGGCCGCGGCGCTCGGCGCCCGCGTGACCCGTACCGACGACTGGCCGGGTTTCGGCCGGCAGAAGAACCGGGCGCTGGACCTGGCGCAAGGGCGCTGGGTGCTGAGCCTGGATGCCGACGAGCGGGTCAGCGAAGCGCTGGCGGCGGCGATCCGGGCCGCCGTGGCGCCCGGCGCGGCCCCTGGGGAGGTCCCCACCGAGGGCCCCGCCGGCTACCAGTTGTCACGCCT
>NZ_JBFUFP010000447.1:0-4249 GCF_056403375.1 Rhizobacter sp. P2_H2 | reverse complement strand
GTGCTGCACCAGCTCGCCGGGCCCGACGGCGAGCCGGTCGCTCCCAACTTCCAGATCGGCGACCTGATGGGCGGCACGCAGGCCGCGGTGGCGGGCATCCTCGCCGCCTTGCTCGCGGTGCAGCGCAGCGGCGCCGGGCGCCATGTCGACATCTCGATGACCCATGAAGTGCGCCGCCACCAGGTGCTGGCCGACGTGGTGGTCGCACAGACCGGCCGGGCGCCGGTGCCGGGCCGCGACCTGCTGTCCGGCGGTGCGCCGTGCTACGGCGTCTACCGCACCGCCGACGGCCGCCACCTCGCAATCGGCGCGCTGGAGCTGCCGTTCTGGCAGCGCTTGTGCGTGGCGCTCGGGCGGCCTGAGTGGTCGGACCGGCATTGGTCGCTCGGGCTGCAGGTCGGCAGCACCGAGTCGCTGGCCTTGCGCGATGCGCTGGCGGCCCTGGTGTTAACCCGAACCTTGTCCGACTGGTGGGCGTTGCTGGAACCGGTCGATGGCTGCGTCACACCGGTGCTGCGGCTTGACGAATGTCACGCTCATGCGCTGTTCGTAAATAAACGCTGAGGTTTCGTCAACGAGCGTGCTCGAGCCGCCGTTGTGCCTCCCGAGCGTGTTGCTCGACCTTTGCAAAGGAGCCCCCCATGACCAAACTCATCGCCGCGCTGATCGCCGCCACCTTCTCGCTGGGCGCATTCGCCCAAGCTGCTTCGGCCCCGGCCGCTGCAGCCCCGGCTGCCAAGGAAGCGGCTCCGGCCGCTGCCGACAAGAAGGCCGCCAAGAAGCCGGCCAAGAAGGCCGCCAAGAAGAAGGCTGAAAAGAAGGCCGCCTGAGATCCAGGCAGCTTTCCGGGCGTCAGCGCCCAAAGGCACAAGGAACCCGGCTCAGGCCGGGTTTTTTGTGGGCGGGTCTTAGGAGGACAGCAGGTGCAGCAACTGAGGCACCAGGCGCTCCAGCACTGACAACGCAAGCTTTACATCGGTCTCGCTGGGCTCGATGCCCTGGTACTGGTTGTTGCGCAGGTCGCGAATGGCATCGAGCTGGTCGAAGACAGCTTGGGTCACACCGGCGTATGCGCATGCTGCTTCGAGCGTCTGCACGTGGTGCCCCTCCGCACCGCCGGCACGCCAGCCGCGCGAGGACAGGATGGCCAGGCTGAGATTGAGGATGGCGTCGTAGGCGGCCCCCAGGCGGGTTGTCGTTGAATTCTCCTGGCGCTGGGCGTCGGCAATCTTGCCTTTGCTGATTCCGATCCAGCCTTGGATGGAGGTGCGGTTCACAGGCGCCCTGTGGAACACCTTGCTTCCCTCGTTGTAGAAGTCCTCAGCCTTGCGCAGCATTCAACTCTCCCTGGAGTGTGATGACGGGGTTGCGCAAGACTTCTGCGACGAACTCGTCTCCCGATCGTTTCGCTTCGGCCCATTGGTTCGCTGTGAAGGTCACCACGTTGACCGCGCGTCCGAGCGTGCGGCCTGCCGCCTTGAAATGAGCCTGGGCCTGCAGGCGGGAGGCATCGGTCACGAGCAGCAGGTCGATGTCGCTGCCCGCCTGGGCTTCGCCTCGAGCCGTGGAACCGAACACGGCTGCGGCGCTGACCGGGGCGTCGAGTTCAGCCAGGCGTTCGCGAAGCACGCGGACGACCTCGTTGTCCTGCTGGAGCAGCGCGCGCAATGGCGCGAGTGCCGGGCTCATCGAGGCGGCGTAGAGCGTCTGCCGGATTCCCGTGCGCCGTTCCAGCAGGCCGATGTCGGCCCAACGGCGAAGCCAGCGCGAGAGATTGCCTGGGTCCACCCCGGTCTCGGCGGCCAGTTCACGGGGCCCGTAGCCCTTGTCGGGATGCTCGAAAAGACAGCGCAATGCCTTGTAGCGACCGGCGCCTCCGAGGAGTTCGGACATGAGCTCGGTGTTCATGCACCGGTGTCCCGTGCTTCACTGCTTTGCATGTTGGTCATTCAACAACATTTGATGTCGAATGTACAACATTCTTTCGATTCGACTCACGACGTGAGTCGAAGCCAGGGGCGCCTCAAGTACCGGCGATCAGGCCCTCAGCCGCGGCTTCGCCGCCTCCACCGCGGTCGCAAACGGCCGGCTCGACGCGATGCGTTGCCACTTGCGCTCGTCCCAGGTCTGCGGCCCGGTCAGCGTCCAGCGAGCAATCGTGTCGCTCAGCTCGGCACGGGGCACGCGGCCGAACACCGGCAGCGATGGCTTCAGCAGGCGCAGCCCGCGGCGCAGCCGGCCGGGCAACGGTGCGTGCGATTCATGGCCCCAGTAGACGCAGCGCTTGTCGGCCCAGAAGGCCAGCCGCTCGAAATGCACGCGTCCGGCAAAACCGGTGTTCGCCGGCAGCAGCAGGAATTCATCGGGGAGCTCCACCACCGAGTACGACAGGTCGCCCAGGTGTTCGCCGCTGCCGTGCTGCACGAAGATCACGCGCTGAACGTCGGCGGCCTTGAAGCGGTCGACTTCGGCATCGTCATGAAAAACGACGATGTCCGGCCCTTGCCAGGCCGTATGCCAGGTGCTGTCCATGGGGTGTGTCTCTCGAGTCGAATGGGCGGGCGTCGACGGTACGCCCCATGACGGCTCGAGATGTATCCAGACGCGTCAGCTTGCAGGCGCAGCCCGCCACTCGCCGAACAACTGGATACAAATCAGGCTGTCTGTGAGTGCCGACTCCCTCGGCAACTGACAGACAGCCGAGACTTCAGCGTTTGGGCTGGGTCAGACGCGGGGCCGGCTTGGCGCCGCCTTCGCGGCGCGGACCATTGCCCGGCTGCTGCGGACGCGGGCCGCTCGGACGCGCGGCCGACGGAGCGGGTGCCTGGCCGCCACCGGTGCGGCCCTGGCCGCCACCGTTGCTACCACCGCCAGCGCCGGATCGCGCGGGGGCCGATCCACCACCGCCGCGGCTGTCGCGCCCGCGGCCGCCGCCACCGCCGTGGCCACCGCCACCACCCGCACCACGGCCACCACCACCGCCACCACCGGCATGCCGATGGCCACCGCGGCCGGCGCCTTCGCCGATCACCATGCGGCCGAGCACGATCGGCTCGGGGCGCTCATTGGCACTCGGCTCGAAGCCCGGCACGTTCTCCTTCGGGATCTCGCGCTTGATCAGCTTCTCGATGTCGCGCAGGAAGCCGTTCTCGTCGACGCACACCAGCGACACCGCCTCGCCCTGCGCACCCGCGCGGCCGGTGCGGCCGATGCGGTGCACGTAGTCCTCGGGCACGTTCGGCAGCTCGAAGTTGACGACGTGCGGCAGCTGGTCGATGTCGATGCCGCGCGCTGCGATGTCGGTCGCCACCAGCACCTGCAGGTCGCCGGTCTTGAAGTCGGCCAGCGCCTTGGTGCGCGCGCTCTGGCTCTTGTTGCCGTGGATCGCCATCGCGCTGATGTCCTGCTTCAGCAGGTGCTCGACCAGCCGGTTCGCACCGTGCTTCATGCGCGTGAAGACCAGCACCTGGTTCCAGTCGTTCGACTTGATCAGGTGCGTCAGCAGCTCCTTCTTCATCTCGCGGCCGACCGGGTGCACCTTCTGCGCGATCGCGTCGTTGGTCTGGTTGCGGCGCGCCACCTCGATCAGCGCCGGCTTGTTCAGCAGGCGGTCGGCGAGCGTCTTGATCTCGTCGCTGAAGGTGGCCGAGAACAGCAGGCTCWGCTTCTGCGCCGGCACGATGGCCAGCACCTTCTTGATGTCGTGGATGAAGCCCATGTCGAGCATGCGATCGGCTTCGTCGAGCACGAAGATCTCGACGTGGCTCAGGTCGAGCGTGCGCTGCTGGTGGTGGTCGAGCAGGCGGCCGGGCGTGGCCACCAGGATGTCGACGCCCTTGCGCAGGCGGTCGATCTGCGGCTGCATGCCGACGCCGCCGAACATCACCATCGAGGTGAGTTGCAGGTATTTGCCGTAGGTGCGCACGCTCTCTTCGACCTGCGCCGCGAGTTCGCGCGTGGGGGTCAGGATCAGGGCGCGGATCGGCAGCTTGCCGCGTGCGTCGCGCACCGCCGGCTTGGCCGACAGGCGCTGCAGCATCGGCAGCGTGAAGCCGGCGGTCTTGCCGGTGCCGGTCTGGGCGCCGGCGAGCAGGTCGCCGCCGGACAGCACGGCCGGGATGGCCTGTGCCTGGATGGGAGTGGGAACGGTGTAGCCCTGTTCGTGAACGGCACGCAGCAGGGGCTCGGACAGGCCGAGGGTGTCAAAAGACATGGGGATCCATCAGGAGATCGGCCCGTCGCCGAGTAC
>NZ_JBFUFP010000446.1:0-4251 GCF_056403375.1 Rhizobacter sp. P2_H2 | reverse complement strand
ACACGAACGAGGGCGGCCTGGTGGTGGTGGCGCGCAACCGGCGGCACCATGTGAGCATCGAGGTGTGGGACACCGGCATCGGCATGGCCGAGGACGAGCTGCCGAAGGTCTTCGACGAGTTCTACCAGGTGGGCAACCCGGGGCGCGACCGCACGCGCGGGCTGGGCATGGGCCTGGCGATCGTCAAGCGGCTGGTGGTGCTGATGGGGCACAAGCTGGAGGTGGCCTCGACGCCGGGGCGCGGCACGGTGTTCCGCATCCTGATCAAGCAGACCGAGCTGGTCGAGATGGACAACATGGTGATCGCCGCCGACACGGTGCCGGCCGCGGTCGACGCGAACCGCACGGTGCTGCTGATCGACGACGAGGAGATCATCCGCGACGGCATGCGCGAGCTATTGCAGACCTGGGGCTACCACGTGCTGACGGCCGGCACGATCCTCGAGGCCTGCACCGAGGTGCGCCGCCACGCCGGCGTGATCGACGTGGTGGTGTCCGACCTGCGGCTCGCGAACGACGAGGACGGCATCCAGGCGATCGAGCGGGTGCGCGAGTTCTACGGCGCGCCGCTGCCGGCGTTGCTGATCACCGGCGACACCTCGCCGGAGCAGGTGAAGCGGGTGCACGACAGCGGGCACCAGGTGCTGTTCAAGCCGGTGCGCACGCGGGAGCTGTATGCGGTGCTGAGGGCGGTGCCGTAGCTCGCGGCTCCGCCCCCACCGCCGGGCTCAGATGTTCGATGGCTTCCATCACGGCTGGTCGATGTACGCCTCACCGCCGGGCCACTGCACTGCCATCGTTCCGGGCAAAGCCTTCAACTCGGACTCGGCAAACGTCATCGCACACTCCATCGCGCTCAAGGCGTCGGAACCATGGATGTCGATGGCGTTTGGCATCAACCCGCGAATCAGCACCGAGCACGCGGCCTCTTCACCGGATCCCGTCGGACGAGGAAAACCAATTTCGATGCGGATATCCTTTCGACGGGCCGCCGCCGCGGCGTCAACCAACCACAGGTCCCGTTTGATGATCGTCGCGAACGTCTTGTCGGCCACAGCCTGGATGCAGTCGACACAAACTGGTTTCCTCTGCGCTAGGTAGACGCACTCCGGCAAAAATTGTCGATCAAGCAACCGCTCGCAGAGCGCGCAATGACCTGCTCTTCCAGGAGACAGCTCTGATCCTGTCTTCGCACAACGGAAGGGAACGATGTCCCTTCGGCTTGCTTCCGGATTTCTCGCGTACAGCGGATTGAGGACATCCAGGACGAGCATTCCCATGACTCTGCCGATCACGCTCCTGTAGGCAGTGAATTCCGCCTCAGAGCATCGATCCATCACCAAGCGGACCGATTCGTCCAAACGACCGATGATGTCGTTCAACTCGTCGCTGAGTTGCTTCGCCACGGATGTCTCCATATGCATCGTCTCCACAGCTCTCACGGACAAGAGTGCTCCGCGCGAAGGACGCCGAGCAGAGCCTCTTTCGCTGCAACGATTTCTGCCTCTTTCCTGCAAACCAGATCCGCCTCCGACGCCGGAAAGACGCCCGTGTGAGCACGTGTCACCACGCTGTACTCTGCAATGCACTGCTCTCTGAGTTCGCTCGCTCCGGTCACGCCGACCCACTTCTTCAGCTTCGCCCCCTTGCGCAAGACACTGCACGAGTAGTCTTCAGCCAAGCTGCCATCCAGCTTGAATCGAGCAAGTTCCGCCAGCGCCTTGAGCGATGCGGGGCTGCTGCGCGCGGCAATCAGGGCCAGTCCGAGCTCAGCCTGAGAAACGCCCAGACAGGGGCTCACTGCACATCGTGTCCTTGTCTGCTCACTCGCCCCCATCGCGATGCCGGCTGCCATGGCAACGTTGGCCATCCGAAGGTCGCCCTCTTCCTGCCCCCGCGCCCGTTTCGACTGTTCAGCACGTAGCGCTCTCAAGCGCTCATCTCGGTCCTGGCGGAGTGTCGAGTCGAGTCCCCTGCGAATGGCGGGCCACCCAGACTCCATGGTGCGCAGCAGCACCTTTGCGTGTCCAGGAGAAAACGACCTCAGGCCTGAAGCAACAGCGTCCGGGTGCTTCGCAAACACCGAAGCCAATGCCTCGGGGACTGTTTCATCCGCGGAGTTCTGGCGCGAGACCGCGTACGCCATGAGCAGGCGAAGCAAAGCCTCATCGAGCTGCTGATCAAGGAGATCCACGGCCCGACGAACGCACGGCAAAGCAGCCTCTTCGCTGTACTGCTCGTTCTGTCTGCGCAGGGCCTTGTACGTCGCTTCATCGCCCGAAATGACCGAACGTTTGAATCGCTCGTTCAGGTCGATGCCCTGTCGGAGAACCTGAATGACCTGCGCCTGGTTCTTCGACTGGCAGCCAGCGTCCGCCAGCGTCGGACACAAAAGCAGGATCGCTGTGAGAACCAGCGGCCACCTCATTGGGGGTACCTCACGATGACAGGAATCCCCTCCCAGCCGCTTGAGCTGCCCCGCGGCATCGTAGGTGTAGCGCGTGACGCGCCCGGCCACGTCGCGCGTCAGCAGCCGCTGCCGCAGGTCGTAGGTCTGCCGCGTGACGACACCGTTCGGATCGAYGCTCTCCAGCAACTTGCCCGACCGGTCGTAGCGCAGGTAGCGCGTGACGCGCCCRTCGCTCGCCGTCTCGCTCTGCAGGTCGCCGACCATGTGGTCGGCGGTCYTGTCCTCGTAGTAGGTCCAGGYCGTCGTCGTGCCGTCCGGCGCCGTCTCGGTGAGCTTCTGCCCGCGTGCGTTGTAGGTCCAGCTCCAGACCTTGGCGCCYGGCGGGTAGCCCGCCATCGCATTCAGCGGCAAGGCGAGTGAAACGATGACGGCAAGCCKTCTGGTGATGTCCAGCATGAATCCCCCTGATCTCTGTTGCGCTTGACGCGTCGCAGTCTTCAGAGGGKRTKTGCAGAAAATATGGAGATCACCCTTTCGGCAGTGCGCCGGGCTGTGGCAGCGGATCCGATGGCGGCCCGATCCTCAGCAGCACGTCGACCACGTTCTCGACCAGTCCCGAAGACTGCTCCCAGACGCGGTCGAGCGCGAAATGAGCATCCAGCGCCGCGCTGACCAACCCCTTCATGGCCCGCGTCAATTCGTGCGGCACACGGCCCGCGCCGCACAGTGCGTCGATCATCTCCAAGGCATGGCGCCTGATGTCTTCCTCGGAGCCGGCATGCATGCTGACCCTCAGCAGGCCCTGCAGCACGGGGCCGAGTTCGGCACTGCGCCAGAACAGGTCCGGCGACGACGTGTCCATGGCTTCGCGCAGCGACCCCAGGCGATCTGCAAACGCGGCGGCGTTCCCCTTGCGGGCGAATTTCTCGAAGCTCGCGTGATCGTTCGCCAGCAGGATCACCGCCAGCGCGCGTCGACGATCCGTCTCGTCCGACGTGCCGGGGGCGAGCGCGGACAGCAGGCGCCGGCTCACACCACCCCACAGCGTGTCCAGTGCGGCCATGCGATCCCCCTGCACGGGCAACGCCTCGATCGTGCGGGCCTCCCTCATCAGATCGCCCAGCAGGTCCTTGAAATTCAACGGCGCCCGCAGCTGCGGCTCGTTGCAGATCCTGACCTTCTTCGGTTCGGGCGCTGTCCCCTCCTGTTCGACCGGCTTGCGCTTGGCCACACGCTTGACCACGCCCTCGACCTGCGTCCAGATCACCTGTGCGGCGCCCTTCCTGGCCTTCACCACCTTCTCCGCCTTCCCGGGCTCCTCAGGCTTCACGTTGCGACCGTCGTCGGTCGTGTCCTCGTTCAGCAACAGCGGCTTCTTCAGGCGCAACTCATCGATCTTCCTCTTCATGAACCCACTCCTCTCGTTGTGACAGCCCCCTCTGTAACAACAGTCCCGCGGAAAGTTCGCGCCGCCCCGTCCCCCTAGAACCACCAGCGACTCACCTTGGTCACTTTGTGGCGCCGGGCACGCCTCTTAGCATCGCCCCGCGATTGCTCCCCAACGCAGCCCGCGGCATGGCGGCTCGCTTGCATCGAAAGGCATCTGTTGTGTTGACCTCTCCCGTTCGTGCGGGCTGCGTGGCGTTGGCCTGCGCGCTGCTCCTGGCCACCGGTGCCCACGCCCAATCGGCCACCACTGCCGACGGCCTCGCGCCGGCCAACAACCAGGCCCGCGACGCCCTCGCCCGCCAGCGCGACGCCGAAAGCCTCTTTTCCGTCAGCGCCGAAGGCAAGGCGCTCTACGCGCGCGACGTCGTCAAGCTCGACGGCTACGGCTACTG
>NZ_JBFUFP010000445.1:0-4254 GCF_056403375.1 Rhizobacter sp. P2_H2 | reverse complement strand
ACGTTCTTCTTTGTCGCCCAGTCTTCGCACTAACGGTCACTTCGACACTGACGCAGAGGGTGCACAGTTGCCCATCTCGAAATCGATGTACCGCGATACAAAAGTCGAATCTCCGTCGTTGAAAATAATCTTTGCTGTGCACAGGAATGGGCCATAGGCGGAAGTTACAACGGGGAACCCACGACTTCTGTCAATTGACGGATAAATCTTATTCCCCCAGTAGCTTCCAAAGAAATACTCTACCGTTACCACGCCAGCCAAGGAGGACTTGTGAGGAATGACGTATATGAGTACATCATATAGTTGGCCGTCATTAGTGGATCGCTGAAGGCGGTGCACCAGCATGACACCCCGAGTGTTTATGTACTCGCCGTCGCGGCGCGCCCGGCGTGTGCCGTTATCCGCTCGGACTCCCACTCTCGTGTCTTCCTTTGAAAAGTCGCCGGGTCTAGCGACTAGACCGGAAGCGGCCCCAATCTCCAGCCCAGCGACCTTGAATGCAGCACCATCTCGTACGCGGAATACCAGCGCTCTAACGAGTAGAGATAGCTCGGTCCTGAAATAGACGAGGATTGCGAGAATAAGTATCGCCCAAATTAAGCTCGGCACTGCTGACCACATGGCTTGATCAAGCGATGTCAAAGGCGATGAAGCGCTTTTTGCAACAGCAGAAGCAGTCGTGGCAGGAGGGGCTGACGCCCCGGTCGATGCCACAGCAGAAGCTGCAGATGATGGCGAAGAAGCGGATGAAGCGGCGCCATTCATTTTCGTTTCTCTCCCGTTGGCATGGGGGCAATTTACGTGGGGCGAGGATGCCACACGCAGGCGGAAGTGCGCCAGCCCGTTATCCCGGGCCGAAGTCTGATCCGCCGCAGTAGGGTGGGGCGCTGCTGCTTTCGCGCCGAGAATTGCAACCGGGGCTGAGCCTGCGCTGGCTCAAGTATCTCCAGTGAAAGGGTTCATGCCTGTAGCTTTTGTTCTGCGTCGTTGATCAATGCAAGTAGCTGCGTCGCGTGAAGTCCTTCAGTTGGACCTGCGTGGCCTGCCGCCTTCGCAACTATGTCTTTCACAACTTTGTGATGGAACATGCGCACAAAGTGTTTGAAGGGCACAGGTATCACCATTGAGATTCCGAACGGAATCGCCCAAGCCACGGCGAGAGCCACCCACCCGCCTGTGCTCCAGACGAAGTAGAGGGACACCCACCGAGCAACTTTGATGGGCCATACAAGCCCGTACCAGAGCGGGAGCATTTGGCGTCCGACAGGCGGCGGAACGTCATAGGWGCGACTCAGCTCAAGGGCTGCACGTTGCATGAGGAAAAAGTACAGCTCCGCCGCTGAGAATGCCCCATAGAGCAGGCATGCATTGAGAAAAGTCATGGCTCCCCCGGGATCAACTTGGCGCGTTGAGTCTAGGCAGCGAAGGCGCCTGAGCACATGGGGTTTGCAGGGAGTCAAAGAGACGTCTTGTTCCGGCCGCTGCGGGGCGGGGGCAGTTCTCTTCGCGCCGTGGAGTGCTCGGGGACCGAGCGTTGACGGAATGCAAGGTTCCCAATGAATGCGATGGAGCGACGGATGCAGTTTGCCCTCACCAGCCTCAGTCGTTGGTCGATTGTCCGCAGGCGCTCCGAGGACGCGCGAACCTGGCAACTATGCGGATTAGCGGCAGATTCGGGTGCTCGTCCTTAGCGTCCGCAGCGAAAAGAGTTGAGCAGGCAATTTGCCGATTGCACCCACCCCCTGTTGGGTCCTCCCAGGGGAACCCCGATCGCTATCTAGTTCCTGGCGCCCCCTAGGGGGTGTATTCCGGCAGCCACGAGCGAGTCAGGCTGAAGTGACTGAACCTCAACAGCAGGTGTACGCTGAAGCCATGTCCAAATTGGAATGTGTTTGCCGCGCTATCGGCACGGACCTCAACTCGTGCGCCGGGTGGGTGCAGGCTTGGGGCGCAATACTTGCCCTGATCGTGGCGGTGGGTTTTCCGATCGTCCAGGGCCGTCGGCAGCGCAAAGCGGCGAAGAATGGGCATCTGCTTACGATTGCAGCTGACGTGCTCATCGCAGAGCGACAAGCGGCGATCTACCTTCGTGGAAAGGTGAGGGTGCCCGCGTATCGTCTTCCGCTACACGGGAAGCAGACAGCATTGCCGGCTCTGTTGAGTGACGGGACGCTGAGCGGCGCTGAGGCTGCTGCTTTGATGCAGTTCTACGTTGATGCGACCAGCTTCAACTACTGCTTGGATCTCACCCAGGAGCAGAAGGCAGCAGGCCATGCCTGGATCCACGAAGTCAATCGCGTCAAGCTGAAGGCCCAGCACTTGGTGTCCGGCGGCGGGCAGTCTCGATTTGACGCAGCAATGAAGGTGCTTCGTGCACACCTGGATCGCCAGTCACTGGAGAACATGTCGCTCGGTCAAGCCTCCGATGAGGAAGACGACGGACAGTCATAAGGGATGAGGTTTGGGGAATGAGTTGGGGAATGCGCATCGTGCGCTTTTCCGAGTTTTCTTCGGAAGACACCCTCCCAACGCACGAAAGCCCCGACCGTCTGGTTCGGGGCTTTTTGCCTTTGCGTTGGTTGTTGGTCCAGAAGATTCTGAAAAAGATATGCCGCTACGACGCCACCCGCAGCACCTTGATCAACGCCGCCAATTCCTCAGTCTCCAGCCCTGCCGCCGCCGCACGCCGCAGGAGCTGCGCCGCGAACGCAGGAAACTCCGCATTGATCCCCGCATCGGTCGCCGCCCGCAGCATGCGCTCCACGGCCTCGATCGAAATCGTCATCGGGCTCTGCGTCACCTCGAAGTGCCCCTCATGGATCATCTTCCCCTCGTGCTTGAGAAAGTCGCCGAAGCCCGGTGCGATTCGTGCGACGACCTCGCCGTACGCGTCAACGCCAATGCCTTCCACTTCGGAAACGCGCGCTCCGTGCAGGAAGCCGATGACGGCACCGTAGACGTACGACAGCGTCGCCAGGTCCATCGTGGCCGCAGCCCCTGCCGGCTCTCCCAGGTAGACCAGGCCGCCTCCGAACAGTCGCAGCACCGGTTCGGCGCGACGGTAGGCGTCGTTCGCGCCAGACACGAGGATCGGTGTGTCCGCAGTTCCCATCTGGCCGGGGGCCGCCTGGATCGCACCGTCGACATAGGCGCCGCCGTGCCTCTGCACCCAAGCCTCGCCATCGCGCGCGTCGTGCGGGCTGCCGGTCGTCAGTTGCACGACGACGCGGCCCGCGAGACCGCTCGCCACGCTGTCATCGCGCAGAAAGCTGTCGGCCGCCGCGTAGTCGTGCACGCAGATGACGACGATCTCGGCCGCTCGCACCGCCGCTGCCGCATTGGCGGTGCGCAGCGCGCCTTCGCGCACCAGGGCGTCCGCCTTGGCCGCGCTGCGGTTCCACACGTGAACGCGGTGGCCGGCACGCAGCAGCAACTGCGCCAGCGTCGATCCCATCATTCCCAATCCCATCACGGTCACATCCATAGAGTCCTCGTTGGCAGTAAGCCGGCTGTGCGCCGGGCAAGCGCACAGCGCGCCTGCGGGGCAAGAATGCGGCCGACGCATGGCGGCCGTCGCTCACGAACGGATGTTTCCCGGACACGTTCAGACGCTGCCGCCCGAGGAAGGAACACGATGGTGATGAACTTGCGGGTCGAGCGCCTTGCCACCTTGCCGGGCCCTGCGGCCTGGGCGCCCATCGCCGACCATCGCGTCAAGCTGCATGCCGGCCCACCGGTGCGCGGAACCTGCCGCATGCGCGATTTCGTCGCCCGGCGTGGCGAGATCGATATCGTCCCGGCCGGCATGTCCGACGCCTGGGAGGAGCACGACGCGGGCAGCACGTTGACGCTGCACCTGCCGCACGCGCTGCTGCGACGGGCCGCGGATGAGATGCGTCTGCCCGAGAGCCGTGCGGCACTCGCACCGCGGCATCAGTTCCGCGATGCCCGCATCGAGCACATCGCGTGGGCGCTGGATGCCGACCGCCTGGCCGGCTCGCCGAGCGGCCGCCTGTTCGCGGACTCCCTGGGCATTGCGCTGGCGGTGCACCTGCTCGGCCACTCGGCTGCCACCGCGCGGCGCGAGCCGGCGCCGCTGTCGCCGCACCAGCTGCGCCGGGTGGTGGAGCACATCGACGCACACGTCGCTGCCGACCTCTCGCTCGCGCGGCTCGCCGAGGTGGCGGGAATCAGTGCGTCGCACTTGAAGACGGTGTTCAAGCGCAGCACCGGCGTGCCGGTGCACCAGTTCGT
>NZ_JBFUFP010000444.1:0-4255 GCF_056403375.1 Rhizobacter sp. P2_H2 | reverse complement strand
CGCCGCCGCGCCGCTTCACGAAGAAGCCGGCGTTCGCGCGCGACACCAGCCAGCCCTGCGCGACCAGCCGGTCGTAGGCCTCGACCACGGTGAAGACGCTCACGCCGTGCGAGGCCGCGAAGGCGCGGATCGACGGCAGCTTGGCGCCGGGCTTCAGCGACTGCTCGGCAATCATGCGGCGCAAGCCGTCGACGATCTGGCCGACCAGCGGCATCGGGGAGTTCGGGTTCAGCGTGAACATCGGCGTGTCGTGGCTACTGCTGCTTCCTCGTGCATGGCGCACCGGATCAGGGCTTGCATGTACAGGCCCCGCGGCCTGCACAGTACACCGAAACGCCGCACCGTCTGTACATGGCGGCGCGCGCAGCGGCTGCCTACAGTCCGCCCACACGAATTTTCCCTGCCCTGGAGCCTGGCCATGCAACGCGAACACGACACCAATGCCGTCCTGATGGCGCGCCGCCATGCCGCGGTGGCCCGCGGGGTCGGCCAGGCCCACCCGATCTTCGTCGCCCGCGGCGCCAATGCCGAGGTCTGGGACGTCGAGGGCCGGCGCTACATCGACTTCGCCGGCGGCATCGCGGTGCTCAACACCGGCCACTGCCACCCGGAGGTGATCGCCGCCGTGCGGGCCCAGCTCGACGCCTACACCCACACCTGCTTCCAGGTGCTCGCCTACGAGCCCTACGTCGAGCTGGCCGAACGGCTGAACGCGCTGGCACCCGGCGCCTTCGCGAAGAAGTCGCTGTTCCTGTCGACCGGGGCCGAGGCGGTCGAGAACGCCGTCAAGATCGCCCGCGCGTTCACGCGCCGCCCGGGCGTGATCGCGTTCACCGGCGGCTACCACGGCCGCACGATGATGACGCTCGGGCTGACCGGCAAGGTCGCACCGTACAAGACCGGCTTCGGGCCGTTCCCGGGCGAGACCTTCCATGCGCTGTTCCCGAACGCGCTGCACGGCGTCAGCATCGACGACGCACTGCATTCGGTGGAGACGATCTTCAAGAACGACATCGAGCCGGAGCGCGTGGCCGCGTTCATCATCGAACCGGTGCAGGGCGAAGGCGGCTTCCACGTCGCGCCGAACGAGTTCATCGCGCGCCTGAAAACCCTGGCCGAGCGGTACGGCATCCTGCTGATCGCCGACGAGGTGCAGACCGGCGCCGGCCGCACCGGCACCTGGTTCGCGAGCGAGCAATGGCCGGTCGCGCCGGACCTGATCACCACCGCCAAGTCGATGGCCGGCGGCTTCCCCATCTCGGGCGTGGTCGGCCGTGCCGACGTGATGGACGCGCCCGGCCCGGGCGGGCTCGGCGGCACCTACGCGGGCTCGCCGATCGGCTGMGCGGCGGCACTCGCGGTGCTGAAGGTGTTCGACGACGAACAGCTGCTGCAGCGCAGTCGCGCGCTCGGCGAGCGGCTCGCGGCCGGGCTGCGCCGCATCGCGACCCGCGTGCCCGAGGTGCGCGACGTGCGCGGACTGGGTGCGATGGTGGCGATCGAGCTGTTCGAGGGCGGCGACCTGTCGAAGCCGGCCGCCGAACTGACGCGCAACGTGGTCGCCGAAGCGGCCCGCCGCGGGCTCATACTGCTCTCCTGCGGCACCCACGGCAACGTGATCCGCGTGCTGGTGCCGCTGACGGCCGAGGACGCGCTGGTCGACGAAGGCCTGCAGGTGCTGGCCGACAGTTTCGCCGCTCTGCGTTGAACGAGGTGCGCATGCCTGCCGTCTCCGGAACCTCTCCCGCCGCCGCCGCTGCCGTCCCGCAGGGCGCACCGGCCGAACCGCTGGTGCGCTTTCGCGGCGTGCAGAAGACCTACGACGGCAGCCACCTGGTGGTGCGCGGCCTCGACCTGGACATCCGCCGCGGCGAGTTCCTGACGCTGCTCGGTCCCTCGGGCTCGGGCAAGACCACGACGCTGATGATGCTGGCCGGCTTCGAGTCGCCGACCGCCGGCGACATCCTGCTCGACGGCCGCCCGATCACGCGCACGCCGCCGCACAAGCGGCATTTCGGGATGGTGTTCCAGAACTACGCGCTGTTCCCGCACCTGACGGTCGGGCAGAACGTGGCCTACCCGCTGACGGTGCGCAGGCTGCCGCGCGACGAGCAGGCGCGGCGCGTGGCGCGCGCCCTCGAGATGGTGCGGCTGACCGGCATGGCCGAGCGCTCGCCGGCCCAGCTCTCGGGCGGCCAGCAGCAGCGCGTCGCSCTGGCGCGGGCGCTGGTGTTCGAGCCSCAGCTGGTGCTGATGGACGARCCGCTSGGCGCRCTCGACAAGCAGCTGCGCGAGCACATGCAGATCGAGCTGAAGGAGCTGCACCGGCAGCTCGGCGTCACCTTCGTCTACGTGACGCACGACCAGGGCGAGGCGCTGACGATGAGCGACCGCGTGGCCGTCTTCAACGACGGCGCGGTGCAGATGCTCGCGCCGGTGGAGGCGATGTACGAGGCGCCGTCCAACCGCTTCGTGGCCGGCTTCATCGGCGACAGCACCGTCGTCAAGGGCACCGTGCGGGCGACCCACGTCGACGACACCAGCGACCGCTGCGGCATGGTGCTGATCGACGGGCGCGTGCTGACCGGCGTCAACGTGAACGGCGCGGCGGTCGGTGCGGCGGTCGAGGCCTGCATCCGCCCGGAGCGCATCCGGCTGCACCGGCAGGCGCCGGCCGAGCATGGCAACGCGCTGCAGGCGCGCGTCGACAGCGTCATCTACTTCGGCGACCACCTGCGGCTGCTGTGCGCGCTCGGCGAAGGCCAGGCCGCGGCGACGGTCAAGCTGCCGCTGGCCGACGGCGCGGCACCGCACGCCGGCGACGCGGTCTGGCTGGAGCTGCCGCCCGAGCACACGCGCATCTACATCGTCTGAGCCCTGCCGTCCCGGCCTCCTCCACCGCTTTCATCACCCCGAAGGACCCCGTCATGAAGAAGAGCATCCTGAGCCTCGCGCTCGCCGTCGGCTTCGCGCTGCCGGCGTTCGCCCAGCAGATCACCGTCGTCAACTTCGGCGGCGCGAACGCCAATGCGCAGAAGAAGGCCTACTACGAGCCGTTCGAGAAGACCGGCACCAAGGTCGTGCCGGTGGAATACAACGGCGAGCAGGCCAAGATCAAGGCGATGGTCGAGACGAAGAAGGTCACGTGGGACGTCGTCGAGGTCGAGTCGCCCGACGTCGCGCGCGGTTGCGACGAGGGCCTGTTCGAGAAGCTCGACTACAGCAAGCTCGGCGGCAAGGCCGACCTGCTGCCGGCGGCCGTCAGCGACTGCGGCATCGGCATCTTCGTGTGGTCGACCGTGATGGCCTACAACGGCGACAAGCTGAAGGGCACGCCCACCACCTGGGCCGATTTCTGGGACCTGAAGAAATTCCCCGGCAAGCGCGGCATGCGCAAGGGCGCGCGCTACAACCTCGAGTTCGCGCTGATGGCCGACGGCGTGAAGACCGCCGACGTCTACAAGGTGCTCGCCTCCAAGGACGGCGCCGACCGCGCGTTCAGGAAGCTGAGCGAGCTGAAGCCGAGCATCCAGTGGTGGGAGGCCGGCGCGCAGCCGCCGCAGTTCCTGGTGGCGGGCGACGTCGCGCTGACGACGGTCTACAACGGCCGCATCGATGCCGCGAACCGCGAGGGCAAGAACCTGAAGATCACCTGGACCGGCGGCATCTACGACCTGGACTACTGGGTGATCCCGAAGGGCACGCCGAACAAGGATGYGGCGCTGAAGTTCATCGCGTTCGCCAGCACCCCGGACGCGCAGGCCGAGTACGCAAAGAACATCGCCTATGGCCCGACCAACACCAAGGCACTGGCCAGGCTGGATGCCAAGGTGCTGGGCAACCTGCCGACCTCGCCGGCCAACTCGAAGGACGCGCTGCAGTTCAACCTGAAGTTCTGGGCCGACCAGGGCGAGGAGCTGGAGAAGCGCTTCGCCTCGTGGGCCGCGCAGTAAGGCGCTCGTGATGGACACGCTCGCCGCCCCGCTGCCGATCGGCGACCCGCATGCGCTGCGCCGCCAGCTCGCGCGTGCCGACCGGCGGCGCAAGCTGCGGGCGTTCTCGCTGACGCTGCCGCTGCTGCTGTTCCTGTTGCTGACCTTCCTGGTGCCGATCGCCGCGTTGCTCAAGCGCGCGGTCGAGAACCCGGAGGTCGCGACCGCGCTGCCGCGCACCGTCGCGGCGCTCGCGTCGTGGGACCGCGCCTCGGTGCCGGCACCGGACGCGTTCGCCGCGCTGGTCGCCGACCTGGGCACGC
>NZ_JBFUFP010000443.1:0-4265 GCF_056403375.1 Rhizobacter sp. P2_H2 | reverse complement strand
ATTTCATGGCCCGCGTGCGCCAGCACGCTTCGTGAACTGACTGTCGCCCACTGTTTGACCACAACGAACGAAGTGAGTGGCGGGAGTTTGGGCGACGGGCCATGAAATCAGTCAGTGGAGGGCAGTCATCGCCCCCAGGGGCGATGACCGCACCGGCCGGCGAGCCACAGACTCCCCGCACCCGCCTTCCGCACCAATGCGTCAAATGCGTTCGGGCGGCACGGGCACGGCAGCTTCGTGGCGCACGATCGTATGCATCACGCGTTGCGGGAACGGAATATCGACCCCCTCCGCATTCAGCACATCCAGCACCGCCAGGTGCACGTCCGACTTGACCTGCCCCTGCCCGTTCTCCGGGTCGCGGATCCAGAAGTTGATCGTCAGGTCCATGCCGTCGGCCGCGAAGTTCGACAGCTGCACCCCCGGCCCCGGGTCGGCGATCACGCGCTCGACCTTCAGCAGCGCCTCGACCAGTTTCGGCTGCAGCGCCCGCACGTCGGTGCCGTAGGCCACCTGCACCATCGTCTGCACCAGCACCCGCGGGTCCTCCAGCGACAGGTTCTCGACGCGCTGCGTGATCAGCATCTCGTTCGGCACCACCGCCTCGCGCCCACCCAGCGAGCGGATCACCGTGTAGCGGGTGCGGATGTCGGTGACCCGGCCCTCGAAGTTGTCGACCTTGACCATGTCGCCGATGCGCAGCGAACGCTCGGCCAGGATCACGAAGCCGCTGATGTAGTTGGCCGCGATCTTCTGCAGGCCGAAGCCGAGACCGACACCGACCGCACCGCCCAGTACGCTCAACGCCGTCAGGTTGATGCCGACCGCCGACATCGCGAACAGCAGCCCGACGAACAGCAGCAGCGCCCGCACGATGTTCGACACCATCTTGCGCATCGACAGGTCGTTGCCGGTGCCGTGGATGATCTTGCGCTCGATCGCCGACGACAGCCACAGCGCCAGCACCATCACGACGCCGGCCGTCAGCGCGCCCTCGATCATCGTGCGCAGCGAGACCATGCCGCCGGCGATCTGMCAGCGCACGCTGTCGAGCTCCTCCAGCACCGCCGGCATCACGCCGGTGATCCACAGCACGACCGCGATCCACGCGAGCCACGAGATCGTGCGCTCGGTCGCGCGCATCCAGGTGGAATTGGGGAACGCCGCCGACAGCACCCGCACCGCGAAGCGGATCAGCGCGAGCGACAGCAGGATCGGGATCGCGACGCGGAACACCGCGACCTTCACGACGCCCATCAGGACGTGCCGGGCGACCACGGCGAGCACCAGCGCGACCAGCGGGAACAGCACGCCGTCGACCACGTTGCGGCCGAACAGCACCGCGCCGTTGACGCGCAGCACGCGCCGCAGCGCCATGCACACCAGCCATGAAACACCCAGGCAGCCCAGCAGCACCGCCGCCTCGGTCAGCGCGCTGCGGGTGGCCAGGTCGCGCAGCAGTTCGTTGAAATCTTGTACGCCCAGGGACGAATCCATCGGTGAATCGCTCTCTTCTTGTGTCGATCGGGAATGGCCGCCGTGCAGCCAGGAGGTCAAAGGTCGGCCAGCACCCGCAGGTGCGCCGCCACGCTGCGCGCCAGCGCGCCGAGCGCATAGCCGCCCTCGAGGCACGACACGATGCGCCCGCCGGCATGGCGGTCGGCCACCGCCTTGATGCGGCGCGTGAGCCATTCGTAGTCGGCCTCGACCAGGCCGAGCTGGCCGAGGTCGTCCTCGCGGTGCGCATCGAAGCCGGCCGAGATGAACACCATCTGCGGCTTGAATTCTTCCAGCCGCGGCATCCACATCGCCTCGACGATCTCGCGCATCTCGGCGCCGCGGGTGTACGGCGGCAGCGGCAGGTTCAGCATGTTGTCGCCCTTGGGCACCTCGCCGCAGTACGGGTACAGCGGGTGCTGGAAGAAGCTGACCATCAGCACGCGCTCGTCGCCGGCGAGGATGTCTTCGGTCCCGTTGCCGTGGTGCACGTCGAAATCGACGACGGCCACGCGCTGCAGCCCGCGCACGTCGAGCGCATGGCGCGCCGCGATCGCGACGTTGTTGAAGAAGCAGAAGCCCATCGTCTCGTTGCGCGTGGCGTGGTGGCCGGGCGGGCGCACCGCGCAGAACGCGTTGTCGACCTGGCCGTCGAGCACGGCATCGGTGGCGGCCACCGCAGCGCCGGCGGCGCGCTGCGCAGCGCGCCAGGTGCCGGCGTTCGCGACGGTGTCGGGATCGAGCGCGCGGCTCTCGCCGGACGCCGCCAGTTCTTCGAGCACAGCCCGCAGCTCGGTGACGTACAGGCTCTCGTGCGCGAGCGTCACGTCGTGCAGGTCGACCAGCGGCGCGTCGCGGTGCTCGAGCGCCATGTCGAGGCCGGTCGCCAGCAGGTGGTCGCTGATCGCGTCCAGGCGCTGCGGGCACTCGGGGTGGCCGCGCCCCATGTCGTGCTGCCGGCACTCGGGATGGCTGAAGAACGCAGTGGGCATCGGTGTTCTGAGTCCGGAATCGCGGCAGTTTGAGTTAAGGTGATTGCATGAGCACGGACCTGTTGAAAGCCCTTCCCCACCTGAACCGCCTGATCGACCAGATTAGCACGATCATCGTCGGCAAGCGCCCGCAGATCCGTGACTGCGTGGCCTGCCTGCTGGCCGGCGGCCACCTGCTGATCGAGGACGTTCCCGGCGTCGGCAAGACCACCCTCGCGCACGCGCTGGCGGTGTCGCTCGGGCTCAAGTTCTCGCGCAGCCAGTTCACCGCCGACCTGCTGCCCACCGACCTGATCGGCGTCAGCATCTACGAGCGCAGCAAGGAGGCCTTCGTGTTCCACCCCGGCCCGGTGTTCGCGCAGGTGCTGCTGGCCGACGAGATCAACCGCGCCGGCCCGAAGACGCAGAGCGCGCTGCTCGAGGCGATGGAGGAGCACCAGGTCAGCATCGAGGGCGAGACGCGCGCGCTGCCGTCGCCCTTCTTCGTGATCGCGACGCAGAACCCGACCGACCAGCTCGGCACCTACCCGCTGCCCGAGTCGCAGCTCGACCGCTTCCTGATGTGCATCACGCTCGGCTACCCCGATTACGCGAGCGAGCGAGCGCTGCTGGCCGGCATCGACCGGCGCGAGGCGATCGGCGCGCTGGGCGCGGTGATGACGCCGCAGGACCTGCTGGCGGCGCAGCAGGACGTGCTGCGCGTGCATGCCTCCGACGCGCTGCTCGACTACCTGCAGGCGCTGATCGGCGCGACGCGCAGCGGCGCCTGGTTCGTCGACGGGCTGAGCCCGCGCGCCGGCATCGCGGTGCTGCGCGCCGCCAAGGCGCACGCGCTGCTCGATGCGCGCGACTACGTGGCCCCCGACGACGTGCAGGCGATCCTCGCGCAGACGATCTCGCACCGGCTGGTGCCGGTGGCCGGCGCCGGCCGCGGCGCGCGCGAACAGGTGCGCGCGATGATCGAGTCCATCCCGCTGCCCTGATCCCTCGCCCACCCGACGCCATGCAGGCCGCCGACGCGCTGAAGCTCCCGCTGCGCCCCTTCGCGCTCGCCGCGGCCGCGGTGCGCCAGCGCTTTCGCGCCTGGTGGCAGGCCCGGCTGCCGCACACCGACACGCTGCTGCTGACCCAGCGCAACGTCTACATCCTGCCGACCCGCGCCGGGCTGATGTTCGCGCTGACGCTGATGGTGCTGCTGGTCGCGTCGATCAACTACCAGCTGAACCTCGGCTACGTGCTGACCTTCCTGCTGGCCGGCAGCGGCATCGTCTCGATGCACCTGACGCACAACACGCTGCGCGGCATGACGCTGCACCTGCGCTCGCCGGCGGCGGTGTTCGCCGGCGACCCGGCACCGCTCGCGGTCACGCTGACGAGCCCGGCGGCCGAACGCTTCGGCATCGGGCTGCGCCTCGAATCGGCCGATGCGGCGACGCTGACCTGGGCCGACGTGCCGGCCGGCGGCCAGTCCGCGACCCACGTCAGCTTCGTGCCACAGGCGCGCGGGCTGCACCCGGTGCCGGCGATCAGCATCGAGACGCGCTTTCCGCTCGGCCTGTTCCGTGCGTGGGCGGTGTGGCGGCCGGCGGCCCAGGTGCTGGTCTACCCGCGCCCCGAGCGCCCGCCGGCCCCGCTGCCGCCGGCACATCCCACGCCCGGCGGCCCGGCCACCGGGCGCCGGGCCGATGGCGGCGAACTCGAAGGCGTGCGCGGCTACCGGCGCGGCGACCCGCTGAAGCTGGTGGTCTGGAAGAAGGCCGCGCGCAGCCTCGAGAC
>NZ_JBFUFP010000442.1:0-4266 GCF_056403375.1 Rhizobacter sp. P2_H2 | reverse complement strand
GCCTGGTGGTGCTGGACACGCCGGGGCTGAACGCGATCGGCGCCGAGCCCGAGCTGACGCTGAGCCTGCTGCCGGCCGCGCATGCGATCGTCTTCATCCTCGGTGCCGACACCGGCGTCACCAAGTCCGACATGACGATCTGGCGCGACCACCTGGGCTCGCCGTCGAGCTCGGCCTTCGTCGTGCTGAACAAGATCGATGCGCTGCAGGATCCGCTCGCCACCGTCGAGCGCGTGCAGGAGCAGATCGAGCAGCAGCGCCAGTCGACTGCGCGCACGCTCGATGTCGCGAGCGAACGGGTGTTCCCGCTGTCGGCGCGCCAGGCCCTGGCTTCGCGCATCGACGGCGATGCGGCGGGCCTTGCGCAGAGCCGCCTGCCGTTCCTCGAGGAAGCGCTCGGCGCCCAGCTGCTGCCGCAACGCCGCGAGGCCTTCCAGCAGACGGTGATGGAAGCCGCGAATCGCATGGAGGCGCAGGTCAACCGGCGCCTGGGCGACCGCCGCCGGCAGATGGCCGAGCAGGTGCTCGAGCTGCGCGGCCTGCGCGGCAAGAGCGGCGCCAAGGTGCGCATGATGCTGGAGCGCGTGCAGGCCGAGACCGCCGAGTTCGAGCAGTGCACCGCGCGCTTGCAGGCGATGCGCATGGTGCACAGCCGCATGCTGAAGAACGCGCTGCTCGACCTGACCAGCGACCGCTTGCGCGAGGAAGTGGCCGAGATGCAGACCGCGATGACCGCGTCGCTGCTGCACCTCGGCGCGAAGAAAGCGTTCATCGCGCTGTGTGGCCGCCTGCGCGAGCTGCTCGAGGCGGCGCAGGTGCGCGGCACCGAGATCCACGACATGCTCGGTGCCTCGTTCGCGAAGCTGAACGCCGAGTTCGGCTTCAGCCTGGCGATCACGAAGCAGCCCGACTTCGGCCGCTTCGTCAACGACCTGACGCTGATCCAGCGCAACTACGTGCAGTACCTCGGGCTCACGCAGGCGCTGCGGCTCTCGCAGCCGAAGTTCATGGAGCAGTTCCGCCGCATGCTGGTGTCCAAGCTGCGCGTGGTGTTCGAGAACGCCAGCGGCGAGTTCGAGCTGTGGAACAAGACCGCCTCGGCGCAGGTCGATTCGCAGTTGCGCGAACGCCGCCGCGGATTCCGCCGGCGCCGCGAGGCGCTGGAGCGCATCCAGTCGGCCGCCGGCGACCTGGAGCAGCGCCTGTCCGAACTGGAAGCGCAGGATGCGCAGCTGCAGCAGCTGCAGGCGCGCAGCACCGAGCTGGGCAACCGCCTGAAGCAGCAGGCGCAGCGCGAGCTGACCGGCACGGCGAGTGCAACGCCCAGCGGTTCAGTCCCGCTGTACGCGGCCCAGGCCTGAGTTGTCTCCTCAAGAGCGTTTCGCGAAGCCGCTGATCGCGTGGCAGCGGGAGCACGGCCGCCATGCGTTGCCGTGGCAGCAGACGCGCGATCCGTACCGCGTGTGGCTGTCCGAGATCATGCTGCAGCAGACCCAGGTCACGACGGTGCTGGGCTACTACGCGCGCTTCCTCGAACGCTTTCCCGATGTGCGGGCGCTGGCCGCCGCGTCGCAGGACGAGGTGCTCGCGCTGTGGAGCGGGCTCGGCTACTACAGCCGTGCGCGCAACCTGCATGCGTGCGCGCAGGCGGTGGTCGCCGCGCATGGCGGCGAGTTCCCGCGCAGCGCCGCCGTGCTGCAGGAGCTGCCGGGCATCGGCCGCTCGACCGCGGCGGCGATCGCGGCGTTCTGCTTCGGCGAGCGGGTCGCGATCCTCGACGGCAACGTCAAGCGCGTGCTGACGCGCTTCCTCGGCTTCGACGGCGACCTGGCCGAGGCGCGCCAGGAGCGCATGCTGTGGGACGAAGCCACCCGCCAGCTGCCCGAGGACGGCATCGAGTCATACACCCAGGGCCTGATGGACCTCGGCGCCACGCTGTGCGTCGCGCGCTCGCCGAGCTGCCTGCTGTGCCCGGTGCAGGCCGGCTGCGTCGCGTTGCGCGAAGGCGCGCCCGAGCGCTACCCGGTGAAGACGCGCAAGCTCAAGCGCGGCCAGCGCAGCAACGCCTGGCTGTGGCTGCAATGGGGTGACAGGCTGTGGCTGCTGCAGCGGCCCGGCAGCGGCGTGTGGGCCGGGCTGTGGAGCCTGCCGGAGTTCGACACGCCCGAGGCGCTCGATGCGGCATCGGCCGACTGGCCCGGCACGCCGCAAGGCCTGCCGATGTTCACGCACGTGCTGACCCACCTCGACTGGACGCTGCAGCCGGTGCGCTGGACCTTGCCTGCCGATGCCGCGGCCGGTGACGTCGATGCGATCACCGCGACGCTCGTGCGCGAGGATCAGCGCGGCGAATGGGTCACGCTGGCGCAGGCGCTCACGATGGGCCTGCCGGCACCGCTGCGCAAGCTGCTGGCCGGCACGCCGCCGGGTTGACGGTGCCTACTTGACGACGCCCTTGCTGCGCAGGAATTCGTCGACCAGCTGAAGCCGCACCGCGGCGTCCGGCAGTTCCATCAGCTTCTGCTTCGCCGCCAGCGAGATCGGCAGGATCTCGCACCAGCGGTTCGCGACCCAGCCGGCGTTGTCGAACTGGAAGGGCTTCAGGAAGGGCTCGGAGCCCTGCTGCTTCAGCGTCGCGATCGCATTGGCCAGGCCGCGCACCGTCTCGATCATCGCGTCGACCGGCAGCGAGGCCTCGTCGTCGTCGAGCATCTCGATCTGGGCCAGCCACAGGCCATCGGGCTGCTGGCGCATCCGGCTCACCCCGAAGCGGTGGGTGCCGCGGCAGCGCACCTGCAGGATGCCGTGCTGCGCGCTGTCGACATCGATCAGCTCGGCCATCACGCCGGTTTCTTCGAGGGCGACCGGCTCGCCGGGCTTGCGCACCTCGCCGCCCTGGCGCAGCGCGACGACGCCGAACGGCGTGTTCTCGCGCAGGCAGGTGCTGATCAGGTCGAGGTAGCGGGCTTCGAACACCTTCAGGCTCAGCAGCCCGCCAGGAAACAACACCGCCTGCAGCGGGAACAACGGAACGTCGGTGGTGGAGATGTCGGGAGTCATTCAGCAGCGCGGCCGGGTGGGCCGCGTTCTCAATCGCGGGCGTCGAGCTCGCGGTGGCGAATCAATGTACCGCTGCGCGCGGCAAAACGCTTCGCCAAGGATTCGGTGAGGTAGACCGAGCGGTGCTGGCCGCCGGTGCAACCGATGGCAACCGTCAGATAGCTGCGCTGGTCGCGTTCGAACGACGGCAACCAGCGTGCGATGAAGGATTCGATCTGGGCCAGCATCTCGGCCACTTCGGGTTGGGCTTCCAGGTAGGCCGCGACCTCCGGGTCGCGGCCGGTCTGCGGGCGCAGTTCGCGGATGTAGTGCGGGTTCGGCAGGATGCGCACGTCGAACACGAAATCGGCATCGAGCGGCACGCCGTGCTTGAACGCGAACGACTCGAACACCAGGGTCAGCCGGTGCGCCATCGCCTTCACCAGGTCGCGCATCCACAGGCGCAGCTGGGCTGGGCGCAGCTGGCTGGTGTCGACGACGGTGGAGACCTCGCGCAGCTCGGCCAGCAGCTCGCGTTCGAGCTCGATCGCTTCGGTGAGCGCGCGGTGGCCGTCGGCGGCGCGGTCGTCCTTGCGGCGGCCGGGCGACAGCGTCGCGGCCTCCTGCGACAGCGGGTGGGGGCGGCGCGATTCGGAGAAGCGGCGCACCAGCGTGTCGGTGTTCGAATCGAGGAACACCGAGCGGATCGCGGTGCCCTCGGCGCGCAACTCGGCGATCAGCGGCAGCAGGTGGGGGAGCGAGCCGGCGCTGCGCACGTCGACCGCGATCGCGACGCGGCGCATCGAGCGCTCATGCTCGAGCCGCAGGAAATCGCGCAGCAGCTCGGGCGGCAGGTTGTCGACGCAGAAGAAGCCGGCGTCTTCGAGCGCATGCAGCGCGACCGACTTGCCGGAGCCGGAGATGCCGGTGACGAGCACGACCTCGTTCGGCGACACCACGGACGGCGGTGCCGGCTCGGCCGGTGCCACGGCGTCGGGCGGCAGCGCGGTCCCTGGAGTACCTTCGTGCTGCGCACTCCGGTATTCGCCCTTGGGGCGGCCCGGCGCGCTCATGTCTTCTTGCGGCTGCGGGGGGCAGCCGGCACGGCGGCATCGGCCGCCACCGACAGCATCTCCTGCGCATGCGCGAGGCTGGTGCCCGACATGCGCTCGCCGCCCAGCATGCGGGCGATCTCGGCGACGCGCACCTCGCCGGCGACCGCGTGGA
>NZ_JBFUFP010000441.1:0-4269 GCF_056403375.1 Rhizobacter sp. P2_H2 | reverse complement strand
TGAACATTGCATCGACCAAGCTGATCCTGCTGCACGCGCATGCCGGCCACATCATCGACACCTTCGGCAAGCTGATCGTCGGCAACAACGTGGTGGTCGGCGCAGTGGTGTTCCTGATCATCGCGATCGTGCAGTTCATCGTGATCGCCAAGGGCTCGGAGCGGGTGGCCGAGGTCGCGGCCCGCTTCGCGCTCGACGCGATGCCCGGCAAGCAGATGAGCATCGATGCCGACGTGCGCGCCGGCGTGCTGTCGTCGACGCAGGCCCAGGCGCGCCGCCGCCTGCTGGAGCAGGAGTGCCAGCTGCACGGCGCCATGGACGGCGCGATGAAGTTCGTCAAGGGCGATGCGATCGCTGGCATCCTGATCGCGATCGTCAACATCCTCGCCGGCATCGCGATCGGCACGCTGATGCTCGACATGGCCGTCGGCGCCGCGGTGCAGCGCTTCGCGATCCTGACGGTGGGCGACGGCATGGTGTCGCARATCCCGTCGCTGCTGGTGTCGATCGCCGCCGGCATCGTGATCACGCGGGTCGGCGCGCAGGGCGGCGACGAGCAGCCGACGCAGCTGGCGAGCCAGATCGGCCAGCAGGTGCTGGCGCACCCACGCGCGCTGATGGTGGCGGGGGCGGCGCTGGCGAGCTTCCTGCTCGTGCCGGGCTTTCCGAAGTGGGTGTTCGGCCTGCTCGCCGCCGTCGTGCTCGGCACCGGGCTCGCGGCGCGCGCACTGCGCCGCCGGCGCCATGTGTCCGACTGGATCTCGCACCCGGGCGCGCCCGATGCCGAGCTGCGTGCCACCGACGATGCGCTGGCGTCGCCGCTGGCGGTGCACCTGGCGCCCGGCCTCGGTGTCGACCTCCACTTGCTGGACCAGCGGCTGAGCGGCGTCAAGTCGACGCTCGAGGCCGAGCTGGGCCCGGTGTTTCCGCGGCTGCGCATCGTGCATTCGCAGGCCCTCGCCGACGCCGCGGGCTACCAGGTGCTGGTGCAGGACGTGCCGGTGGCGCGCGGCAGCGTGCGCGCCGGCTGGYGCCTGCTGGCCGATGCCGACGCGGCGGCTCCACCGCCCGGCGCCGAGGTCGGCGAACCGTTCGGCCCGTTCGCGCGCGTGGTCTGGGTGCCGGCCGCGTCGCCGGCGGCCGGGCTCACCGCTGACGAAGTGATCGCCGCGCACGTCGAGCAGGTGGTGCRCCGCCATGCGCCGCGGCTGATCGGCCTGCAGGAGGTGCRGCGGCTGCTGCACGCGGTGCAGCGCGACGCGCCCGACCTGGCCGCCGAGGCCGCCCGCGTGGTGCCGCTGCAGCGCATCGTCGAGGTGCTGCGCCGGCTGCTGCAGGAAGGCATCCCGATCCGCAACCTGAACGCCATCCTCGAGGCGCTGGTGATCTGGACGCCGAAGGAGGCCGACGTGATCGCGCTGACCGAGCTGGTGCGCGTCGCGCTCGGCCGCTACATCACCAGCCGCTTCGTCGGCGCCGACCGGCAGCTGCAGGCGATGCTGTTCGAGGTGGCCCTGCTCGACCGCGTGCAGGGCGCGGTGGAGCGCGGGCCGCGCGGCAACCTGCTGCTGCTGAGCCCGGCCGTCACGCAGGACATCCGCGACCAGGCGCGCCGCATCGCCGAGGGCAGCGCGCACCGGGTGGTCGCTGTCACCTCGTCGGACGTGCGCCGCTATGTGAAGACGCTGCTGGAGCCGGTGCTGCCGCAGCTCGTCGTGCTGTCGTACCAGGAGGTCGACGAGGACGTCGCGCTGCAGCCGGTCGGCTGGATCACCAACCCGAAGGCCGACTGAATGACGCCACACGATCTCCTCGACATCACCCGCGACGGCCTGCTGATCGTGCTGTGGGTGTCGCTGCCGGTGGTGGTGGTCTCCACGCTGTCGGCGCTGGTCGTCGCGGTGCTGCAGGCCGTCACGCAGATCCAGGACCAGAGCATCGGCCAGTCGGTGCGCCTGGTCGCGGTGATGCTGACCATCGTCGTCAGCGCCGGCTGGCTGGGGCGCGACGTGCTGCGCTTCGCCGAGCGGGCGTTCCAGACCGTGGCGCAGCTGCCATGAGGGCCGCCGCCTTGCTCCTGTCGATGCTGGTGGCCCTGGCATCGCCGCCGCTGCACGCCGCCGAGGTGCGCTGGAAGCCGCGCACGCTCAGCATCGTCGCCAACGACAAGCCGCTGGCCGATTTCCTGCGCGAGGTGGTGGCCTCGCAAGGCCTGACCGCGGTCGTCGACTCGAAGGTCAGCGGCATGATCAGCGGCAAGTTCACGATGCAGGCGCAGAGCATCCTCGACAGCGTCTGCACCACCTACGGCCTGACCTGGTTCTACGACGGCGCCTTCGTCTACATCGATCCGGCCAGCGAGGCGCGCAGCGAGGTGCTGCCGATCACCGCCGGCAGCGGCTCCGGCGTGACGCAGATGCTGGCGCGGCTGAAGATCGTCGACCCGCGCTACCCGGTCAGCGCGAACGACCGCGAGGGCAGCCTGTATGTCTCCGGCCCGAAGCGCTATGTCGACATGGTGCGCCAGGTGGTCAAGCTGGCCGACCAGAAGGCGGCGCTGGCCGACTACGCCGAGGTGCGGCTGTTTCCGCTCAAGTACGCCTGGGCCGGCGACGTGCGCGTCAACCGCTCCGGCAAGGACCTGCTGGTGCCCGGCGTCACCAACGTGTTGCGCAGCCTGTACGGCCGCAAGAACGGGCGCGCCGGCGGCGACGGCAAATCGGGCGTCGCGATGCGCGTCGGCGCGAGCCGCCAGCTCAAGCTGAGCTCGGGCGAATCGCTGAACGTGCCGAAGGTCGAGATGGGCTCGACCGGCGACGCCGGCGCGGCGGGCGGCAGCGACAGCACGCTGGACAACTTCACGCCCAGCAACGACCTGCCGCAGTTCCATGCCGACACCCGCATGAACGCGGTGCTGGTGCGCGACCTGCCGGACCGCATGGCGCAGTACGAGCGGCTGATCGCCGCGATGGACTCGCGCCCGCGCCTGATCGAGATCGAGGTCACGATCATGGACATCAGCAGCGACACGCTCGACACGCTGGGCGTCGACTGGCGCCTGCACGGCCGCCATGCCGACCTGCAGGTGGGGGCCGGCAACGGCAAGCCGCTGACCTGGAGCGGTGCCAGCACCGAGGCCGGCCAGACCGGTGCCACCACACCGGCCGGCGGCGTGTTCACCGCGGCCATCGGCAACGAGCTGCGCAACTTCCTGCTGGCCCGCGTCAGCGCGCTGACCAAGACCGGCACCGCCAACTTCGTCGCGCGGCCCAAGGTGCTGACGCTGAACAACACCGAGGCGGTGCTGGAGAACCTGAGCGAGCTGCATGTGCGCGTCGACGGCTTCCAGGACGCGGGCCTCTTCACCATCACCGCCGGCACCTCGCTGCGCGTGACGCCGCTGATCATCGACGAGCAGCCGGCGCGCAGCCTGATGATGTCGATCGACATCGCCGATGGCGACCTGAGTGCCGCGAGCGTCGACCAGATCCCGATCATCCGGCGCCGCACCGTCAACACGCAGGYGATGGTCGACGAGAACGCGAGCCTGCTGATCGCCGGCTTCTCGTCGGAGGAGACGATCAACGCGGTGACCGGCGTGCCGGTGCTGTCGGCGATCCCGCTGCTCGGCAACCTGTTCAAGTACACCGAGAAGTCGCGCGCCAACATGGAGCGCTTCTACCTGCTGACGCCGCGGCTGGTGCTGCCGGCGGTGGCGCGCGCCCCGGCCCCCGGAGGATGAGCATGAGTGCACTGCCCGCATCCCCCGCGCCGGCAGGCGCCGTCGCGCCGTCCTCCTGGTGCCTGCGCTTCCTGAACGGCGCGCTGCGCGGCCGCACCATCGCGCTGAAGCCGGGCGCGAACCTGGTCGGCTCGGCCGGCGACTGCGACGTGATGCTGCCGGGCGGCGACGTGCTGCCGCAGCACCTGCTGTTCAGCGTCGGCGAGCTGGTCGTCTCGGTGCAGCGGCTCGGCACCGCCGGCGCGCTGCTGAACGGCGAGGCGATGCAGCAGCCGCGGCGCAGCGTGGTGGCCGGCGACGTGCTGCGCGTCGGCGCGGTGGAGTTCCAGCTCGACCGCGTCTACGTCACGCTGCAGGGCGAAGACCGCATGTTCGCCGGCCCCGAGAGCGCGCTGCCGCCGGCCGCCAACGAGGCCGCGACGGCCGAGACGCCGCGCCGCCCGCTGCGCCGGGCCGGCCTCGTCGTGATGGTGCTGGCACTGGCGGGCATCGCCGGCGTGCTGGCCTGGCAGGGCGATGGCCGGCGC
>NZ_JBFUFP010000440.1:0-4282 GCF_056403375.1 Rhizobacter sp. P2_H2 | reverse complement strand
CGGTGGCACGGCACGATCGGCGGAAACGGGTTGCTGCCCATCGCCTGGCCGACCGCACGCGCAGCGCCGGGCTCGCCGAGCTGCTGCGCGATCTCGCCATAGCTGCGGGTCTCGCCGGGCGGGATCGCCAGCGCGATCGCGTAGGCACGGCGGTGGAAATCGGGCTGCCCGGTCATGTCGAGCGGCGAGCCGGACAGGTCGACGCGCTCGCCTTCCATCAATGCTTGCAGGCGGTCGATCACKACCTGGATGTCCTGCGGCGCCAGGCCCTCGATCGACTCCGGCAGCCGTCGCTGGATGCGCCGGCGCAAGGCCGCCTCGTCGGCATCGGGCAGCCAGCTGCCGACGATGCCTTGCGCGCCCCACGCGATCGCGCAGGGCCCGATGGCGGTGGCGAACACGGCGTGGCGAACGTTGTTCATCGCGTCACGCGATGCCGATGTATTTGTGCGTCTGCACGCTCAGGTGCCACAGCGGATGGGCCAGGCAATAGGCCACCGCCTGCTCGGTGTTGCGCTTGCGCTCGAGGTTGTCCATCGGCTGCAGGAAGAAGTGGTCGAACTTCAGCGCCGCGAAGCGCTCGGGCATCGCCTTCGGCTGCGGGTAGACGAGCTTGAGCTCGTGGCCCTGCGTCAGCACCAGCTCGGCATCGGCCTTCGGGCTGACGCAGATCCAGTCGATCCCCTCGGGTGCGGGCTGCGTGCCGTTGGTCTCGACGGCGATCTCGAAGCCCTGGGCGTGGAAGGCGTCGACCAGCGCCTCGTCGAGCTGCAGCAGCGGCTCGCCGCCGGTGCACACGACGAACGGCCGGCCGGTGTGCGGCTTCGGCCAGTGCGACGCGACGGCCTGCGCCAGCGCGAGCGCGGTGTCGAACTTGCCACCGTTGACGCCGTTGGTGCCGACGAAGTCGGTGTCGCAGAACTGGCAGACGGCCGCCGCGCGGTCCTGCTCGCGGCCGGACCACAGGTTGCAGCCGGCGAAGCGGCAGAACACCGCGGGGCGCCCGGCCTGGGCGCCCTCGCCTTGCAGCGTGTAGAAGATTTCCTTGACCGCATAGGTCATGCTGCGTCCTTCCGTTCGTTCACGCGTCCGTTCGTGCGTCGATTCAGATCGGGATCGCGAGGCCGGCCTGCGCCTCGGCCTGGTCGGCGATCACGATGGCGCCACAGCCGCGCGTTTCGTAGAGGTCGACGCGATCGACCATCGGCAGCACGGCGCGTGCCTCCTTCAGGATCCATGCGGCGAGTGTGGCGGTATCGCAGTCGGCGAGGCCTTCGATCTCGTACAGGGGGCGGTGGTCGAGCGCCTTGAAGATCGGATCGAACAGCGTCTTCACGTCGCCGAAGTCGACCGTCCAGCCCATCAGCGTATCGAGCGGTGCGGCCAAGTGCAGCCGCAGCGTGTAGGTGTGGCCGTGGATGCGGCGCAGCGGGCTGCCGTCGGGTGCGTGCTTGAGCTGCAGCGCGCTGTCGAGCGTGAACTCCTTCCAGATGCGGTGGTGGTGGCCGTCGTAGTTGGCGCCGCACGAGGCGGTTTCGTAGACGGTGATCCACGAGAGTTCGGGCAGCGTGGGCTTCAGGCGCTCCCACAGCCAGCTCGACATCAGCTCGCTGGTCGGGTTCTGCAGGCCGGGCAGGTCGTTCAGGCAGCCGTAGTTCAGCTCGTGGTGCAGCGGGGCCCAGCAGTCGTCGAGGTGGTCGTAGTCGATGCTGAGGTCGCGCGCGCCGAGGTCCTGGTTGGCGTGCACGATGACCTCGAAGCCATGGCCGTGCATGCGGCCGCACTTGTGGCCGAGCGGCACGTTCGGCAGCTTGTGCGCGGCCTGGAAGAGGTAGCGGCGCCAGACATGGGCCTGGCCGGCGGCATCGAGGTCGACACCGCCGTGCGCGGTGCTCTGGATGCCGAGTTGCGTGATGCCGGGGGCGTCGAGCTGCGAGCGGATCCAGCGCGCGAGGTTCTCGTCGGTGGGCTGCGTGACGATGTCGTTGAGCAGGCGGTAGTCGAGCTGGGCGGTGCGCGATTCGAGATCGGCGCGCAGGCGTTCGACCTCGCCACCGGGAAAGGCGGCCCAGCCGTGCGGCAACTCGGCGCGCAGCGTCGCGAGGAAGCTGTGGCCATGCAGGCGGCGCGAGCGATGGCCTGCGGGCAGCAGGCTGACCTCGCAGGCGGACTCGAAACCGCTGGCGGCGCAGTGGAGGGTCTTGATCGGCACGCTGTCTCTGTGGGAGTCTGGAAGCAGGAACGCCCACGGTCCGTGGKCGTTGCGCGGCGCCGTCCACGGGCGCTCCGGAGGGCCATTTTAGCGAGGGTCGAAAACCCCGTCGCGGCCTGTGGAGGCCTTACTTCTGTTCGTCGGCGGGGTTCACGAAGTGCCGTCCGCCGGGACCCATGCCGGTCACTTGAACGATGGTCTCGTCCCGCACTTCGACGAAGTGGGGGACGTTGGCCGGCTCGGTGTAGAAGCTGCCCGCGGGCAGGGCTTTCAGGGCCTTGGCATCCCACTTCTCGCCATAGCCCGTGTACCAAGTGCCGGACAGCACGGTGATCTGCCGGAAATCGGGGTGCGTGTGCGGGGCAAGCTTGTAGCCGGCGGGCACTTTCAGTCGGATCGTGTAAGGCCCCGGCTTGGCCGGGTCGCCGATCAGGATCGCCTGGGAGATGCCGCGCACGGCGAGGCCGCCCGTGTCCCATTTCATTTCTTCCGGCGTCAAGGTGACCACGCCTGCATCAGCAGCTTGGGCGATCACGTTGCACGACAGCACAGCCGCCGCGCACAGAAACAAGATTGTTGGTTTGATGTTCATGGTTGACCCTGTTGAATCTGCAGGACTGCAGGACCTGCATGTCGCAAAGTCTGCGCCACATCCCGCGCCAGATTTGAAATGCAAAAAGGCCCTCGCATGGAGGGCCTTCTTGTTCTGGATTTGGTTGCGGGGGCTGGATTTGAACCAACGACCTTTGGGTTATGAGCCCAACGAGCTACCAGACTGCTCCACCCCGCGACTGAGCCTGTGACTATAGCACAGGAACTGATGGCATTGCGAGGTTTACAGACCGGCCCGCTGCAATGTCACGAGAAACTCTTCGGCCTTCTGGAAGCCGATCACGCGGGTGCCCTGCATTTCACGACCGTCCGCCGAGAAGAAGATCGTGCCCGGCGGGCCGAACAGGCGGAAGCGCTTCAGCAGCGCGCGATCGTCGTCGTTGTTCTTCGTGACGTCGGCCTTCAGCAGCAGCGCGTTCGCGAGCTTCGCCTGCACCGCCGCGTCGGTGAACGTGAAGCGCTCCATTTCCTTGCACGACACGCACCAGTCGGCATAGAAGTCGAGCATCACCGGCCGGCCCGTGCTGCGCAGCGCGGCATCGAGCTCGGCCACGCTGCGCACCGTCGCGAAGGTCGGCCCATGCGCTGCCGCGACGGCACCGCCACCCCGCAAATGCCCGAGCGGCTGCAGCGGATCGGTGCCGCCCGAGGCCGCGCCCACCAATTGCAGCGTGCCCAGCAAGGCCAGCACCGCCGCACCCGACTTGCGCAGCAGCGTGCCCGGCGCCGTCGCCGGCGCGTGCGCGCCCCCGGCCAACGCCACCACCGCCGCACCGATCAGCAACGCGCCCCACAGCGCCAGCGCCAGCGCGGCCGGCAGCACCGGCTGCACCGTGTACAACGCCACCGCCAGCAACATCAGGCCGAACAGGCGCTTGACGCCGTCCATCCATGCGCCGGCACGCGGCAGCAGCGTGCCAGCCGACGCCCCGACCAGCAGCAGCGGGATGCTCATGCCGGCCGCCAACGAGAACAAGGCCGTGCCACCGAGCAGCACGTCGCGTGTCTGGCTCAGGTACACCAGCGCACCGGCCAGCGGCGCGGCCACGCACGGGCTCACGATCAACGCCGACACGCCGCCCATCGCGAACACGCTGGCCATGCGCCCGGCCGGCAGTTGCTGCGAGGCTTCGGTCAGGCGGCCGGTCAGCGCCGCCGGCAACTGCAACTCATACACGCCGAACATCGAGACCGCGAGCGCCACCAACCCCAGCGCGAACACGCCCAGCACCCACGGGTTCTGCAGCGCCGCCGCGAGCCCGACGCCGGCCAGCCCCGCCGCCACGCCGAACGCGGTGTAGACCAGCGCCATGCCGAGCGAGTAGCTCGCGGCCAGCGCCAGCCCGCGCGAGCGGGTCACGCTGTGCCCCTGCCCGACGATGATCGACGACAGGATCGGCAGCATCGGCAGCACGCAGGGCGTCAACGACAGCAGCACGCCGGCCAGGAAGAACACGC
>NZ_JBFUFP010000439.1:0-4288 GCF_056403375.1 Rhizobacter sp. P2_H2 | reverse complement strand
GCGCACCGTCGGCCGTGACGACGCGGATGCGCCAGGTCTGCATCGGCAGCGTCTGGCCGCGGCGCGACCAGAACCAGGTGAAGTACAGGCCGTAGATGATGAAGGCGATGTAGCGCAGTTCCACGCCGTGCTCGCGGCCGCTGACGGCGACGAAGAGGGCGCCGATCGCGCCGGGGATCAGCCCGATGCCGAACAGGATCAGCGCTTCGTAGACGAAGCAGGCCATGCRGCGCTTCAGGCTGGGCGCGCGCAGCGGCGCGTCGGCCAGCGCCGGCGTTGAACTCATCGGTGGGGCTTGCCGCTGGCAGGCGCCGACGCGGGGACCGAGCGGGTCGCCGCGGCCTGCGGTCCGCGCTTGGGCAGCAGGGTGGCGCTGTCGACGAGCCCGGGTGCCGTCGCGATCTTCGGCAGGCCGGTTTGCTGGTGGGTCGGCGGGGTCGGGCGCTTGGAGATCAGGTTGGTCGTCGCGCCCGGCTGCGCCTGCGCGACGGTGGGGGCCACGGCCTTCGGGCGGGCGGCATAGGCGGTGTTCGGCACGATGCTCGACTTCGCGTCGGATGCGTTGCCGTCAGGTTCCTTGTTGCCCTTGGCCGGTGCGGGCTTGTGCTCGGCGCGTTYGGCCAGCTGCTTGCGCTGGTCGGGCGGCAGGGCCTTGTAGGCTTCCCACTGGGACTTGCGGTCCTGCGGCGCGACCTGCTGGGCTTCCTTGAAGTTCAGCCGGGCCTCGGCGCGCTCCTTCGGCGTCAGCTTGGCCCACTCGGCCATCCGCGACTGCACGCGTGCCTGCTCGGCCGGCGGCAGCGTGGCGAAGCGCTCCGAGATCTCGACCCACTTGCGGCGGCGTGGGGCATCGATGCCGGCCCAGTCCCGCTCCAGCGGGCGCAGCGCGTGCTGCTGCGCCGGCGTCAGCGTCGACCAGGCGGGGCCGCTTCCGTTTCCGGCGGGCGCTTGCTGCGACCACGCCAAGCCTGCGCAGGCCAGCAGCGCACCGGCCAGCAGCGGCACGAAGCGGCTGCGCAGCGCGGGTGCGGCATGGTCTTTGTCGAGGCGTCGAGTCACGAGCGCCCCGATCAATCGCGAGGGGTCTTCAGGAATTCCACGAAGCCGGGATCGCTGTAGGCGTCCGGCGGCACGTCGTCGGACAGCAAGCTGGCGTCGATTTCAGCTGCGGCCGAAATCTGCGAGCTGCTGTGCCAGCGCTGGATCAGGATCAGGCCGGCGGCCAGCACGACCAGCGGCAGCACCGAGGCGATCTTGACGCCCCAGCCGCCCAGCAGGGCAAGCGACGGGCCGGAACGGGAGACCGAGCCGGCCGTCTCGGCCACCAGCTTCGTGCGGGCACGCTCGAGCGCCTGCTCGCGCGCGAAGCGCAGGCGTTCGGAGATGTCGGGGGAGACGGCCTGGGATTGCTCGGTCAGGCGGGCGGACAGGCGAAGGGCGAAGCGGGTCTGGAGGGCGTCCAGTTCGGCGGCGGTGCGCGGTGCGGAATTTTGGCGGCTGTTCATAGTTGGATCCCCTTCGACTTGAGGGCGTTGGCCAGCGCATGCACGGCACGCGAGCAATGGGTCTTCACGCTTCCTTCCGAGCACCCCATCACGGCGGCCGTCTCGGCAACATCGAGTTCCTCCCAGTAACGCAGCAGAAAGGCTTCCCGTTGACGCGTCGGAAGCTGGGCCACCTGCGCTTCGATCGCCAGCAGGATCTGGGCCCGGGACACCGAATCGGCAGCGCTTTCAGTGGCGGTGGAGTCGTCCTGGACCGCCAGAGTTTCCAGCAAATCGAAATCCCCGTCGTCGCTGGCGGATTCGAACTCGGAAAAATTCCGCACGACGGCATTGCGCACCTTCTGGCGCCGGAACCAGTCCATCGTCGCATTCGACAGGATGCGCTGGAACACCAGCGGCAATTCCTCGGCAGGGCGGTCGAAGTATTTCTCGGCCAGCCGGATCATCGAATCCTGGACGATGTCGAGGGCCGCATCGTCATCCCGCACGGCGTACACCGCGCGCTTGAAGGCACGCTTCTCGACGCTCTTGAGGAAATCGGAGAGTTCTTTTTCAGATGCCAAGGGGGGTGCGCCTCGGGCCGGGCAGCCTGCCAAAACGGGGCGGATTATCTCACCGCTACCCGGCCGGGCGTCCCTTTCGCCGGAGATCGCTGCAAACCGGTGCCATAATCGCCCGTTGCACAACATTCGGTCTTGACTCAGCTGCCCGACCGCGGGCGTTGCAGTTTCTGGCCGCGCAGGTACCACACCCGCCTCACGAGGGCTGGGAAAGGTGCACCGATGGTTTTTCGTCAGAGAAATTCACAAAGGTTCAACATGGACATGTCTGCCGCGGAAATCAAGCGTGCCGCTTCGGCACAACCGCACCCTTCCTCTCCCTCCGCCGAGCCGAACGGCTCCGAAATCCTCGTCCGCTGCCTCCAGGCCGAGAACGTCAAGTTCCTTTGGGGCTACCCTGGCGGCGCCGTCCTCTACATCTACGACGCGCTGTACAAGCAGGACACCATCGAGCACGTGCTGGTCCGCCATGAACAGGCGGCGGTCCATGCGGCCGACGGCTATGCCCGCGCCACCGGCAATGTCGGCGTCGCGCTGGTCACCTCGGGGCCGGGCGTCACGAATGCCATCACCGGCATCGCGACCGCCTACATGGATTCGATTCCGATGGTGATCATCACCGGGCAGGTTCCGACGCCGGCGATCGGCCTCGATGCCTTCCAGGAATGCGACACCGTCGGCATCACCCGGCCGATCGTCAAGCACAACTTCCTCGTGAAGGACGTGCGCGACCTCGCGATGACGCTCAAGAAGGCGTTCCACATCGCCCGCACCGGCCGTCCCGGCCCGGTCGTGGTCGACATCCCGAAGGACGTGTCGCAGAAGACGACCCCGTTCCACTACCCGCAGAGCGTCGAGATGCGCTCGTACAACCCGGTCCGCAAGGGCCATGGCGGGCAGATCCGCAAGGCGGTGCAACTGCTGCTGGCGGCCAGGCGGCCTTATATCTACACCGGCGGCGGCGTGGTGCTGGGCAGTGCGTCGGCCGAACTGCGCGAGCTGGTCAACCTGCTCGGCTACCCGGTCACCAACACGCTGATGGGGCTGGGCTCGTTCCCGTCCAGCGACCCGAAGTTCCTCGGCATGCTCGGCATGCACGGCACCTACGAAGCCAACATGACGATGCAGAACTGCGACGTCCTGCTGGCCGTCGGTGCGCGCTTCGACGACCGCGTCATCGGCAACCCGAAGCACTTCGCGTCGGTCGAGCGCAAGATCGTCCACATCGACATCGATCCGTCGTCGATCTCGAAGCGCGTCAAGGTCGACATCCCGATCGTCGGCGACGTGAAGGACGTGCTGCAGGAGCTGATCGCCCAGATCCGCGAGGGCCAGGCCCGTCCCGACGCGCCGGCGCTGTCGGCCTGGTGGACCCAGATCAACGAGTGGCGCAAGCGCGACTGCCTGTCGTACAAGCACAGCACCGAGGTCATCAAGCCGCAGTCCGTCGTCGAGAAGCTCTGGGAGCTGACGAAGGATCGCGACACCTACATCACGTCCGATGTCGGCCAGCACCAGATGTGGGCCGCGCAGTTCTACCGGTTCGACGAGCCGCGCCGCTGGATCAATTCCGGCGGCCTGGGCACGATGGGCGTCGGGCTGCCGTACGCGATGGGCATCAAGCTCGCGAAGCCCGATGCGGATGTGTTCTGCATCACCGGCGAAGGCTCGATCCAGATGTGCATCCAGGAGCTGTCGACCTGCCTGCAGTACAAGACGCCGGTCAAGATCGTGTCGCTGAACAACCGCTACCTCGGCATGGTGCGGCAGTGGCAGGAACTCGACTACGGCGGCCGCTACTCGCACAGCTACATGGACGCGCTGYCCAATTTCGTCAAGCTGGCCGAGGCCTATGGCCATGTCGGCCTGCTGGTCGAGAAGCCGTCTGACGTGGAGCCGGCGCTGCGCGAGGCCATCCGGCTGAAGGACCGGACGGTGTTCCTCGACATTCGCACCGATCCGACCGAGAACGTCTGGCCGATGGTCCAGGCCGGCAAGGGCATCAGCGAGATGCTGCTGGGGTCCGAAGACCTGTGACGCGCTGAACACCGGCCAGGGCGGCGCGTTACCGCGCGCCGTCGACCGCCGGTGGAATGCGCGATCGCCGCTTCGGCCATCGAGGGTTTCAACTTTCCATCATCGACACAGCGTGGCCAAGGACCGTCGGTTACCGCCGCCGGGCTGAAGAGCGCGCTCCAACGACCATGAAACACATCATTGCCT
>NZ_JBFUFP010000438.1:0-4297 GCF_056403375.1 Rhizobacter sp. P2_H2 | reverse complement strand
GTTCGGCATTGCGTTCGATGTCGCGCACCAGGCCGCAGCCGTCGGCGTTGTCGGCCAGCCAGCCGTCACGCGCGTCGAAGCGCAGGATGTTGGCCGCCCCGGCCAGCGCCGCGCGGTCGGTGCGCCGTGCCGCCAGGTCGAAGGCCTCGAACTTGAACGGCACGGTGACGTTGCAGCCGCGCCCGCCCTCGTCGGCGAAGCGGCGCACGGTGTCGGCGAAGCCGTCCAGCGGGCACAGCAGCCGGTCGTAGTGCAGCGCCTGGCCGGTCTGTTCGGCGAAGCGCGCGTGGATGAACGGCGACTGGCTGTGCTGCACCGGATTGCCGGCGACGACGTAGCGATCCATGGCGTGTCTCGTGAGGCTCAGCGCGTCGCGGGGGCGCTCAGCGTGGTCTCGAGCCCTTCTTCGCGGGTGAAGCGGAAGCGCGAGGTGATCACCAGCTGGTCGGCGCGCTTGCGCATCTCGGTGCTGAACTGGCCGAACGGCGCGGCCGCGCGCACGATGGCCTGGGCGCGCTTGTCGAGCAGCGGCGACTTCGACGGCCGCACGATCTCGGTCTCCATCACGCGGCCGGCGGCATCGATCGTGATCACCATCATCAGCTCGCCGTAGATCTTCTTGCCCTGCGACTCGGGGAAGTTGCGGGTGCCGCGGTCCTCGATCTTGCGGCGCAGCGAGTCGTAGTAGATCGCGTACAGCTCCTCTCGGGTGGCCGGGCTGATGTAGCGCTTCTTCGGCCGCGAGTTCTCTTCATTGATGCGCTTCTCGATCTCGGCCAGCAGCTGCATCAGCTGGCGGCGGCGTTCCTCCTGCGCACGCGCCTGCGGATCGCCGCGGTCGCGCTTCGGGTCGGGGGCCGGCAGGTAGGCCAGCTCGCGGCGCACCTGCGCGAGCAGCTGCTGCTGGGTCTCCTGCAGCTGCTCGATCTGCTTGTGGGCCTCGTCGGCCGAGTCGCCGAGCTCGATCAGCGCCGACGACGGCAGCGGCGAGGTGGCGCGGCCGCGCTCGGCCTCGCCGCCGCCGGCCAGGTTGCGCTGCGCGATCGCCTGCGGCTTGACCGGTGCCTCGGCCGAACTGCCGTTGACGAGGATCACCTCCAGCGGCGTGTCCTGGAACACGCGGTTGAAGCCCTCCGGGTCGACGAAGCGCACCACCAGCAACAGGGCATGCACGCCGATCGACACCGCGAGCGCGATCTGCAGGGTGGAGAACTTCTTCAGCATCGGTCTCTCAGGCGGCAGGGGTGGCGGCGGTTGCCGCATCGGGGGCGGGGGCTTCTTCGTCGCCTGCATCGCCAGCCACGTCGATCGCGAGCGTCAGCGGACCGGCGGCCACGTCCTCGCTGTCGCTGTCGTTTTCAACTTCGGCATCCTCGATGACCGCGTCATCGGCCGAGGTGTCCGGATCGTCGATGCGCGACAGCACGCTCGCATGCACGTCCAGCGTCAGCAGGTCGGTGCCGGTGATGCGCACCTTCACGCGCGCGCCGCGCGGCAGCCGGTCGGCGCCGACCGCGCGGAACACCAGCGGCAGCGTGTCGGCGCGCACCAGGCCTTCCTTCATGACCGCGGCGTCGAGTTCGGCGATGCCGTTCTGCTCCAGGTACTTCAGCGTCCAGTAGCGCTCGATGCCCGACTGGAAGCCGTTGTAGGCGCTGTAGGCCGCATCGAAGCTGGAGATCACCGAGAACAGCGCGGCATCCTTCGGCTTGAACGGTGCGGCCAGCGCCGCGGTGCGGCCGTGGCGCGCGCAGGCGACGATCTGCCACTGGTTCAGCAGGTCGACATAGCGGCGCAGCGGCGACGTGGCCCAGGTGTACTGCGCGACGCCCATGCCGGCGTGCGGCGCGGCCTTGGTGCCCATGCGCACCTTGACGCCCGGCGCCATGCTGGCCTGGCTGCGGTAGATGCCCGGCACGCCGAGTTCGTTGAGCCAACCGCCCCAGGTGCTGTTGGCGAGGATCATCGCCTCGGCGACGATCAGGTCGAGCGGCGAGCCGCGCTGGCGGGTGCCGATGCTGACGCGCTCGTGGCCCTGCGGCTCGGCGCCGTCGTTGCCGTCGAGCTTGAAGTTGTAGTCGGCGCGGTTGAACAGCTCCGGCTTGCCGCGCACCTGCTCGCGGCCGGCCTTCAGGTGGCGGGCCAGGCGGAAGCAAAACGCCAGCTCCGGCGCGAATTCGTAAGCCGCCGGCGCCTCGCCGAGCAGCGTGGCCTCGGTGATCACCGCGTCGAGCTGGTCGTGGCGCAGGTTGGCGGCGATCGGCACCCGCTCGAGCTTCGTCTCGCTGCCGGTCACCTTCAGCGTCGCCTCGTCGAAGCTGACGTACAGCGACACGGCGGGGCAGTCGCGCCCGGCCTGCAGCGTGTAGGCCTGCACCACGTCGTCGGGCAGCATCGTCAGCTTGTAGCCCGGCATGTAGACGGTCGACAGCCGGTCGCGCGCGACCTTGTCGACCGGGCTGTCGKGTGCGATCGCGAGGCTGGGCGCCGCGATGTGCACGCCGAACACCACGGTGCCGCTGCCCAGGCCCTGCACCGACAGCGCGTCGTCGATCTCGGTGGTCTGCGAATCGTCGATCGAGAACGCCTGCACGGCCGCGACCGGCAGGTCGTCCTTGATGGCCGGGGCCGACAGCGGCGGGAAGGCGGTGCCCTTCGGGAAGTTCTCGAACAGGAAACGCCGCCAGTGGAACTGGTACGGCGAGTCGATCGCGCCGGCAGCGGTCAGCAGGTCGAGCGGCGCCTTCTGTGCGCGGCGCGAGGCCTCGACGACGGCCTTGTATTCGGCGGCGTTCTTGTCGGGGCGGAACAGGATCTTGTAGAGCTGCTCGCGCACCGGCGCCGGGCACTGGCCGGCCACCAGCTCGGCGGCCCAGCCCTCGATCTGCGCGGCCAGCTGCTTCTTGCGCTCGATGCCGAGCAGCGCGGCCTTCACGATCTCTTCCGGCGCCTTCTTGAACTGGCCCTTGCCGAGGCGGCGGAAGTAGTGCGGCGCCTCGAACAGCCGGAACAACGCGGCGGCCTGCTTCTCGACGCCGGCCTTGCTGTCGAAGTAGTCGCGCGCCAGGTCGGCGAAGCCGAACTCGGCGTCGGGCGCGAATTCCCAGGCCAGGTCGAGGTCGATCTCGCGGGCGAGCCGCTGGCCCTCGGCGATCAGCTCGGCCGGCAGCGGCTTCTCGAACTTCAGCAACACGTTGGCTGCCTTCACCTTCACGCGCTTGCCCGAATCGAGCTCGATCTGCATCGAGCTGTCGGCTTCGGTCATCACGCGGCCGGCGAGAAACTTGCCGGCGTCATCGAACAGTGCATACATGGGTGGGATTGTCGCGGAAAGCTCGGCCGATCCCGGTCAGGGCGAGGCGCCAAGCTGCAGGAAATGCATCAGGTGGGGCAGGTGTTCGTCGAACCCGCTGAGCGCATGGTCGCTGCCTTCGACGATGCGCAGGTGGGCGCCGCGGTAGCGCTCGCTCATCTCGCGCCAGTCGAGCACCTCGTCGCCGGTGGCGATCACCGCGAAGTAGCGCGACGGTTTCGCCAGCGCGCCCGGCGCCATCGCGCGCAGCTGCTCGACGTAGGCCGGCACGAAGAAGAAGCGCTCCTCGCTGTGCCAGGCGGTCGTCTCGCCGATGTGGCCGGCCAGGTCGCGGGCCGGGTCGACGGCCGGGTTCAGCAGCACGGCCGGGCAGCCGAGCTGCTCGGCCAGCACCGTGGCGTAGAAGCCGCCGAGCGAGCTGCCGATGATCGCCATGCGGTCGTGCGGCCAGCCCGCCAGCTCGGCCTGCAGGCCCTCGATCGCCTCCTGCGGCGACGCCGGCAGCTGCGGGCACCACCAGTTGACGCGCGGTGCGTGGCGCTTCACCCAGGCCTCGACCTGGCGCGCCTTGGTCGACTGCGGCGACGAACGGAATCCGTGCAGGTACAGGAGGTGGGTGGTCATGAAGCGTGAGGAATGCACATCCGGCGCCGGGTTCGCCGGCCTGCGGGTTTCCGATCGGTCGAGGCACGGAACCTGCAAAGCGCGACGGAGTCTAGCTCGGCGTTCCACGGGGTGGACGCCCGGCGCGACGCTCTACACTTTGTTTCCACGCGGCCTCCATCCGACGACCGCCCCCGGCCCCTCCAGTCGCTTCCCACAAGGACACCGTTGACGTGAAAGATGACTCCCTGATCCTGTCGAGATCCGGCGCGCCTGCGGGCCTGTCGCTGGTGCTGTCCGGCCTGCTGCTGCAAGGCTGCGTCACCACGGTGCAACCGGCCTCGCCGCCGGTCGTCGTGATCGCCCCGGCCGGGGCCGCGT
>NZ_JBFUFP010000437.1:0-4298 GCF_056403375.1 Rhizobacter sp. P2_H2 | reverse complement strand
CGGCCTGCGCACGCACCAGCCCGAGCGCCGCCAGCGCGGCCGGCAGCACGACCGCGCCGGAGTGGTCGCAGCCGCCGGTGTCGTCGAGCTCCAGCGCATGCGCGGCGATGCCGTTCGCGAAGGCCGCATCGCGCGCACCGAGCCGCTGGCCCGTGCCCCACACCGGCGCGCTGCCCCCGGCCGTGTCGCCCGCCAGCATCACGACCGCGCTGCGCGCCTCGGCCGCAGCGCTGCCGGCGAGTGCCGCACCGAGCGTGTCCAGCAGGTGCGCCTTCGTGCGCGCCACCAGCGCCGCGGGCAGGTCGTCGAAGCGCGTGGCGGCGCAGAAGGCCCCGAGCTGCATGGCGGCGGTGTCGGACATCGCTGCGCGCCCGGCTCAGTTCGCGCTGTCGACGATCAGCTTCGGCACCGTGAACTCCTGCAGCCCCCATTTCGCGGCGATCTTCGCGTAGGTGCCGTCGGCGATCAGCTTGGCCATCGCCTCGCCGAGTTCGGCGGCCAGCGCCTCGCTCTTGCGCGGCATCGCGAGGCCCACGTACTGGAACGAGATCGGCTTGCCGAGCGTCGCGTAGGTGCCGGTCTCCTGGCCCATGATGTACGGCAGCGTCTCGCCGCCCTGCACCGCCGCGTCGAGCCGGCCCTGGCGCAGCTGGGTGCGGGCGTCGGCCGATCCCTCGGTGCCGCTGACCGCGATCGGCGGCTTGCCGGCCTTCACGCAGTTGTCGTCGCTCCATTTGGCGATCTCGGCCGGGAACGAGGTGCGCCGGCTCGCGCCGACCTTCCTGCCGCACAGCGCGGCCATRCCCGCGAACTCGGCGGCGCGCTCCTTCAGCACGAAGAACTGCGGGCCGGTCTTCAGGTAGTCGATGAAGCGCACCGCATCGCGGCGCGCCGGCAAATCGGTCATGCCCGACAGGATGATGTCGACGCGGCCGGTGGCCAGCGAGGCGAGCATCTGGTCGAAGCTGGTCTCTTCCCACTTGATCGTGGTGCCGAGCTTGGCGGCCAGCGCCTCGCCGAACTCGACGTCGAAGCCGGTGAGCTTCGCGGTGGCCGGGTCCTTGAATTCCAGCGGCGGGTAGTTCGAGACGATGGCCGCGGTGATCGGCGCGCCCTTCGCGCGCGTCTGCGCCTGGGCGGCCGGCAGCGCGATGGCGAGGGAGAGGGAGAGCGAGAGGACCGAGGCCCCGAGGCGGAAGGACATGAACGACTCCGTTGAAGGTGGATGGGATGCGGCGCTCAGCCGCGCACGGCCGAGATGAATTCGCGCGTGCGCTCGTGCCGCGGTTCGGACAGGACCTGCTGCGGCGTGCCGGTCTCGACCACGCGGCCCTGGTCCATGAACATCACGCGGCTCGCGACCTCGCGCGCGAAGCCGAGCTCGTGCGTCACGACGACCATCGTCATGCCGCTGCGCGCGAGGTCGCGCATCACGCCCAGCACCTCGCCGACGAGTTCGGGGTCGAGCGCCGAGGTCGGCTCGTCGAACAGCATCAGCTGCGGCTTCATCGCGAGCGCCCGTGCGATCGCGACGCGCTGCTGCTGGCCGCCCGACAGCTCGATCGGGAACGCATCGCACTTGCTCGCGAGGCCCACGCGCGCCAGCAGGGCCCGCGCCTCGGCCTCGACCTCGGCGCGCGGGCGCCGCAGCACCTGCACCGGGCCTTCGGTGACGTTCTCCAGCGCCGTCATGTGCGGGAACAGGTTGAAGCGCTGGAACACCATGCCGGTCTTCAGGCGCTGGCGCGCGATGCCGCCTTCGGACAACGCATGCAGCCTGTCGCCGGCGCGACGGAAGCCGAGCAGCTCGCCGGCCACCCACAGCGCACCGCCGCTCACCGTCTCGAGCTGGTTGATGCAGCGCAGGAAGGTGCTCTTGCCCGAGCCCGAGGGGCCGACCACGCACAGCACCTCGCCGGGCGCGATGTCGAGGGTGATGCCGTGCAGCGCGTCGAAATCGCCGAAGCGCTTGCGCACGTCGACCGCGCGCACGAGGGGCGGCAGCGCCGCGGTGGCGGTGGCGGTGGCGGTGGGGGCGGCGCTCATTGCCGTGCCGCCTTGCGGCCGGCGCCGCGTGCGTAGAAGGCCTCGACGCGCGCCTGCAGCACCGACAGCACCGTGACGACCGCGATGTACCAGAGGCCGGCGACGATCAGCAGCTCGATCACCCGCGTGTTCGCGTAGTAGATGTTCTGCGCGCTGTGCAGCATCTCGGCGTACTGGATCACGCTGGCCAGCGAGGTCAGCTTGATCATGCCGACGAACTCGTTGCCGATCGGCGGGATGATGACCCGCATCGCCTGCGGCAGGATCACGCGGCGCAGCGCGAGCAGGCGCGGCATGCCGAGCGCCTTCGCCGCCTCGTACTGGCCGACGTCGACCGACAGCAGCCCCGCGCGCACCACCTCGCTGGTGTAGGCGCCCTGGTTGATGCCCAGGCCGAGCAGCGCGGCGAGGAACGGCGTCATCACGTCGACGGTGCGCAGCTCCCACACCCCGGGCAGGCCGAGGGTCGGGAACACCAGCGCCAGGTTGAACCACAGCAGCAGCTGCAGGATCACCGGCGTGCCGCGGAACAGCCACGTGTAGCCGCGCGCGACGCTGCTGAGCACCGGGTTCGCCGACAGCCGCATCACCGCGGTCACGACACCGAGCACGATGCCCAGCGCCATCGCGAGCACGCTCATCACGACGGTGTTCAGCAGCCCCTCGAGGATCGAGCGCGCGGTCAGGAACCGCGCGACGTACGACCATTCGATCTTGCCGTGCGCGAACGCGTTCGCGATGAACAGCAGCACCGCGAGGATCAGCGCCGTCGCGAGGTAGCGGCCCCAGTAGCGGCGCGGCACCTGGGTCAGGTGCGAGATGCTGCCGAAGTCGTCCTGCGCGCGCACGGGCCCGGCGCTCAGCATCGCGGCCCCCGGTAGTCGGCGCACCACAGCGCCTGCGCGGCCAGTTGCAGCTTCAAGCGGCCGATCTGCTCGTGCACGCGGGCTGGTGCGGTGCCGCCGTGCCCGGTGCGCGCGGCGACGGCGGCTTCCAGCGTCAGGTGCGGCCGCAGGTCGGCGGTGAGCCGCGGGTCGACCTCGGCCAGCAGCGCCGCCGGGGCCTCGCCCAGCTCGATGCCCTGCGCCTCGCAGGCCTTCACGAGCGCGCCGGTGATCTCGTGCGCCTCGCTGAACGRCACGCCGCGCAGCGCGAGCCGGTCGGCCACCTCGGTCGCGAGCGTGAAGCCGAGCGGCGCCTGGCGGCGCAGCTCGTCGGCGTCGACGCGCATCGTGCGGATCATCCCGGCCATCGCCGGCAGCACCAGCGCGAGCGTGTCGACGCTGTCGAAGGCCGCGCCCTTGTCCTCGGCCAGGTCGCGGTTGTAGGCGAGCGGCAGCGACTTCAGCGCCGCCATCATCCCGGTGAGGTTGCCGATCAGGCGGCCGGCCTTGCCGCGGCTCAGCTCGGCGATGTCGGGGTTCTTCTTCTGCGGCATGATCGAACTGCCGGTGCAGTACGCGTCGTCGAGCACCACCCAGCGGAACTGGCGCGACGACCACAGCACCACCTCCTCCGACAGGCGCGACAACTCCACCGCCAGCATGCCGGTGATGAACAGGAACTCGCACACGTGGTCGCGCGCCGCGACCGCATCGATCGAGTTCTCGCACGGCGCGTCGTAGCCGAGCTCCGCCGCCGACAGCTCGGGCGAGCGGCACAGGGCCGAACCGGCGAGCGCCGCGGCGCCGAGCGGCGAGCGGGCGCTGCGGCGATCCCAGTCGACCAGCCGGTCGACGTTGCGGCCGATCGCCTGCGCATGCGCCAGCAGGTGATGCGCGAACACGATCGGCTGCGCCGGCTGCAGGTGCGTGAAGCCGGTCGACAGCGTCGTGACGTGGGCCTCGGCCTGCTGCAACAGCGCGGCCTGCAGCTCGAGCACCGCGGCGGCGATCGAGCGCGCCCGGTCGCGCAGGTACAGCTTCAGGTCGTTGGCGGCCTGGTCGTTGCGCGAGCGGCCGGCACGCAGCTTGCCGCCGATGGCACCCAGGCGCTCGGTCAGCACGCGCTCGAGGAAGGTGTGCACGTCTTCATCGGCCGGCGACGGGTGCAATGCGCCGGCGGCGAACTCGCGCCCGATCGCGTCGATCGCGTCCATCAGCGCATCGAGTTCGGCGGCCTGCAGGATGCCGGCCCGCTGCAGCTCGCGGGCATGGGCGCGCGAGCCGGCCAGGTCGTAGGGCACGAGGCGGAAGAAGCTCGGGTCGGAACGCGACAAGGCCTTCAGCGCCGCCGACGGCTCCGACTTGAAC
>NZ_JBFUFP010000436.1:0-4312 GCF_056403375.1 Rhizobacter sp. P2_H2 | reverse complement strand
GTGCTCGGGCAGGCGCGTGCGGTGGTCTACGTGCTGCCGGAAGACCAGCCGGTGCGCGGCTACTTCGAGGCACAGTCGCTCTGACACGATCCCGGATTGACATCCGGGCTACCGACACTCGTGGCCCGGATGTCAATCCGGGACTCCTGTCGCGCGCTCCACAGCGCCGCGCCCATCAGCAGCATCCCGGCCGACTGCAGCGCGCTCAGGCTGCGCCCGTACACCAGCCAGTCCACGCCCACCGCGGCGAACGGGTAGACGAACTGCAGCAGCGCGATGCGGGCCGTCGGCAGGCGTGCCATGCCGGCATACAGCAGCACGTAGGCCAGGCCGGTGTGGATCACGCCGAGCCCGGCCAGCCAAGCCCAGGCGGCAGGCTGCGCGGGCCAGCCCTGCGTCAGCGGCCACCAGGCCGTCAGCACGACGCCGACCGCGCACTGCCACGCCGCGAGCGCMAGCGACGACGCGCCCTGCACCCGCTTCGCGATCAGCGTGACCGCCGCGTAGCTGAGCGAGCCGCCCAGGCACATCGCGAGACCGGCCAGGTAGCGCGTCGACCACGGTTCGCCCTGCGCGTGCTCCGCCAGCCCGGTGGCCAGCGCGAGCCCGAGCAGCGCGACGCCGGCCGCGAGCCACCGGCGCGCGCCGATGCGCTCGCGCAGCCACCAGGCGCCGAAACCCATCACCCACAGCGGCTGCACGTGGAACACCACGGTCGCGACGCCGATCGACGTGCGCTCGATCGCCGCGAAGAACAGCGCCCAGTTCGCCACCATCAGCACGCCGCAGGCGAGCGCAGCCGCCAGCGCTTTCGGCGACAGCCGCAGCTCGCGCAGGCGGCCGGTGGCGGCGGCCCACGCGAGCAGCGCGAGCCCGCCGAAGGCGCAACGGAAGCACACCGCCATCAGCGGATGCTGGCCGGCCTCTTCGACGAACACGCCGAGCGTGCCGAGCAGCAGGCCGCCGGCGGTCATCAGCAAGGCGCCCTGCCCCGCCGGTGACGCAGCWGGCAGCGCGAAGGTTGCGGTACGGGTGTGCAAAGGGCTGCTCATGACGCGATCGTCGGCGCCGGACTTCATCCCGTAAAGCGCATAGTTCAGCTTGCTACCATTCGATTTCCTGCTGCTTGCACGGACCCATGCCATGACCACCCCCGACCTCCAGCTCGACTGGCTGCGTGCCTTCGTCGCCGTCGTCGATGCCGGCTCGCTGACGGCCGCCGCGCCGCAGGTGCACCGCTCGCAGTCGGCACTGAGCATGCAGATCCGCAAGCTGGAAGACGCCGTCGGCCGCCCGGTGCTGACGCGCGGCCCGCGCCACCTGGCGCTGACACCGGCCGGCCACGAGCTGCTCGGCTACGCGCGCCGCCTGCTGGAGCTGCATGCCGAGGCGCTGGGCGCGCTCGGCGGCACGCGCGTCAGCGGCCATGTGCGGCTGGGCGTGCCTGACGACTACGCGGTGGCTTACCTGGCGCCGGTGCTGCGCACCTTCGCGAGCCGCCATGGTGGCGTCGAGATCACGCTGGCCTGCGCGCAATCCACCGCGCTGATCCCGCAGGTGCAGCGCGGYGAGATCGATGTCGCGATCGTCACGCGCGACCGGCCGCAGCGCGGCACGCTGCTGTTCCGCGAGCCGATGGTGTGGGTCGGTGCGGCGCAGCACGAGGCCTGGCGGCGCGAGCCGCTGCCGCTCGCGATGTACGAGGCCGGCAGCCTGGCGCGCAAGGCGGTGCTGGCGGCGCTGGCGGGGCAGCGGCGGCAGCACCGGATCGTGACCCACAGCGAGAGCCTGGTCGGGCAGCTGGCGGCCGTCGAGGGCGGGCTGGCGGTGGCGGCGCTGACGCGCTGCAGCGTGCCGGCCGGCTTGCAGATCCTGGACGCGCGCCACCAGCTGCCGCCGCTGGCCGACATGGAGGTCGCGGTGCTGCGCAGCCCGGCCAGCGCGGGCCATGCGGCGGTCGATGCGATGYAGGCGCAAATCGTGAATACCTTGCGCCGTCCACCCTCCTGAGGGATGGACGGCCGGCGCGGACGCAGCAGAATCCCACCCCACCCAAGAACAACAGGAGGGGTGAAACGTGAAGAGATCGACTCAGGGCGTGCTGGGTGCCGCCATCGCCATCTGCGCCACCATCGCAGCGCTGGCCGCGGCACCCACCGCCTCGGCGCAATCGCTGTACCGCTGCAAGTCGGGCAATTCGACCTACGTGTCCGACCGGCCGTGCACCACCGGTGCCGCCTCGTCGTTCGGCACCATCGGCCCGCAGAGCAACAACAACACGTACCAGCAGCCGTCCTCGACGTACGTGCAGCGGCCGCCGAAGACGGCCGAGCACGTCAGCTACCTGAGTTCGGCCTGCGCCGACATCGCCGAGGCGATCCGCACCGGCCCGGCGCGCGGCGTGCGCGGCGACGTGATCAGCGGCTTGCACGAGGAGTACCGCCAGAAATGCGCCGACGACGACGCGGCGGCGCGCCAGCGGCTGGCCGAGGACAGGCGCAACGAGCGCGATGCGAAGCGCTCGGTGCAGACGGCGGCCCAGCAACAGCAGCAGCAGACGCGCATCGCGAGCGAGCAGTGCAACGAGCTGCTGCGCATCCTCGCGGCCAGGCGCCGGCAGACGGCGACGATGAACGACGGCGAGCGTGCCGACCTGCAGCGCTCGGAGACGAACTACGCGGAGCGCTGCAAGCACTGATCCGGCTCACGCCGGACCGGCCCGGACCCTCAGGCCGCCAGCGGCTGCGCGCTCGGGTCGGCAGGCGCTGCGGGCTGTGCCGAGGGCCCGGCCGCCGCCGCGCCGGTGACGGCATCGCGCTGCAGCTCGCCGCCCAGCGCCTCGATCAGCGCGGGGATCAGCTGCTTCAGCTCGCCGGTGACCAGCGCGACATCGGCGTCGAAGTGGTCTTCGTCCTTGGTGGCGGTGGACGTGCCTTCGAGCACCACGTCGAGCAGCTTGAGCTTCTTGATCGTCATCGCATCGCTCAGCACGAAGGACACGCGCGACGACCAGGTCATCGCGAGCGACGTGGGCAGCTTGCCCTGCACGATGTGCTGGCCGACCTCGTCGATGTCGAGCGTGTGGCGTGCGTACTTGACGGTGGCCTTCTCGCTGTCGGGCTGCTTCAGCTCGCATTCGCGGTCGACCGTGAAGCCGGCCGGCGCTTCCTTGCTGGTCAGCCATTCGGCCATCGCGGTGGCGGGCGAGATCGCGCTTTGCGCGAGGCTCAGCCGGATGCCGCCGCCGAGCAGCTCGACCAGCATCGTGACGACGCGGTCGGCCTTGGCCGTGCTGGCCGCGTCGATCACGACGAAGCCGGCGCGAACGTCGATCCACACCAGCGTGGCGGAGCGCTTCGGGAAGGCGCGCGGCAGCAGGTCCTGCACGATCTCTTCCTTCAGCTCCTTGGCGATCTTGCCCTTCGGGCGGCGGCCGGTCTCGGCCTCGATCCGGTCGAGCCGGGCCTCGAGTTCGGCCTTGATCACCGACGAGGGCACCGCCTTGCGCTCGACGCCCAGGCGCAGCACCAGCTGGCCGCCGACGTTCTCGATCAGCGCGCCCTCCTTGTCACCGCGCGGCTGCAGCCAGCCGGCGGATTCGGGCTGCGTGGCGCCGCAGGCGGTGAAGCGGCTGCCGGCCAGGCGTTCTTCCACCTCTTCGAGGGGCGGCGGGTTCCATTGGTCGATGCGGTAGAGGAGCGCGTTCTTGAACATGGGCACAGCGGGAGTGGGGCCCGGATTGTAGAAGGCCGCGCGGTCAGGCCGGATTCTCGAGGTAAACGACGCGAACGTCTTCTTGCAGGTGTGCGGCGCCGTACGCCTGCAGGGCCGCCTCCACGCTTTTGTAGCGCTTGTCCAGGTAGGCCTTGTTCGTTCGCCCGCCACTCGGCCTGAATCGCCATGGCTTGGCTTCGGACCCCTCCAACTTCTCGAGCAGATCCAACGGACAGGACGACCGCATCGAGGGCCCCGCTACCACCACGCGGTGGATCGAGGGGCTTGCGAGGTCGCCCGTGACGCCCTCGTCGGGCACGATCAAGCGGGAGCGCAGCACGCTGTCTCCCGGGCGCCGCGAACGTTCGAAGGCCTGTTCGATCTCCAGCAACGTTCGGGCACCTCGGACATCCTCGATGAAACGCGTATCCGCACCGGCCGGATCCTTTCGGAGCAGCCAACGCACCGCCGCCGCCGGCGCATCGCTTTCGACCCGCACCGGCAGCGGCCGGTCCCAGTCACCCCGCGCGATCCACCTCGCCAACGCGCCGGCCCGGATGATCGCGACCCGCTGGCGGCCCAGATCGCAGTAGCAATC
>NZ_JBFUFP010000435.1:0-4325 GCF_056403375.1 Rhizobacter sp. P2_H2 | reverse complement strand
CTTTCATTTGGCAAGACAAATGAAAGTGACTCGCCCGGCAGGGCGAAACCCTGCCAGAGCAACAACCCAGCGCCCCCTGCGACAATCTCGCGAGGAGACCCCATGACGCCGTACAAGACCCTTGAAGACGTGATCGGACAGACGCCGCTGGTGCGGCTGCAGCGCCTGCCGGGCGCCGACAACGAGCGGCGCGGCAACGTGATCCTGGCCAAGCTCGAAGGCAACAACCCGGCCGGCTCGGTGAAGGACCGGCCGGCCATCAGCATGATCCGGCGCGCCGARGAGCGCGGCGACATCCGCCCCGGCGACACGCTGATCGAGGCCACCTCGGGCAACACCGGCATCGCGCTCGCGATGGCGGCCGCGATCCGCGGCTACCGCATGCTGCTGATCATGCCGGAGGACCTGAGCGTCGAGCGCGCGCAGACCATGAAGGCCTTCGGTGCCGAGCTGATCCTCACGCCGCGCAGCGGCGGCATGGAATACGCCCGCGACCTGGCCGAGCAGATGCAGCGCGACGGCAAGGGCCGCGTGCTCGACCAGTTCGCGAACGCCGACAACCCGCGCGTGCACTACGAGACCACCGGCCCCGAGATCTGGGCCGACACCGGCGGGCGTGTCACGCACTTCATCAGCGCGATGGGCACCACCGGCACCATCACCGGCACCTCGCGCTTCCTGAAGGAGCAGAACCCGGCCGTCCGCATCATCGGTGCGCAGCCTGCCGAAGGCTCGCGCATCCCCGGCATCCGCAAGTGGCCCGAGGCCTACATGCCGAAGATCTACGACCCGAGCTGCATCGACGAGACGGTCAGCGTCAGCCAGGACGCGGCCGAGGAGATGGCGCGCCGCCTGGCGCGCGAGGAAGGCCTGTTCGGCGGCATCTCGGCGGCCGGCGCCTGCTGGGTGGCGCTGGAGATCGCCAGGCGGGTCGAGAACGCGACGCTGGTGTTCGTCGTCTGCGACCGCGGCGACCGCTACCTGTCCACCGGCGTCTTCCCCGCCTGAGCCCACCATGAATTACGACACCCGCTTCTGCCCGAACTGCGCGACCGGCCTGCAGCCGGTGACGCTCGAAGAAGACGGCGGCCCGAAGACGCGGCTGCGCTGCCCGGCCTGCGCCTGGACGCACTGGAACAACCCGACGCCGGTGCTGGCCGCGGTGATCGAGCTGGCCGATCGCGACGGGCAGCTGCTGCTGGCGCGCAATGCCGCCTGGCCCGGCAGGTACTTCGGGCTGATCACCGGCTTCATGGAGGCGGGCGAGACGCCGCAGGAGGGCATCACCCGCGAAGTGATGGAGGAAACCTCGCTGACGGTCGATCGCCTGTCGATCATCGGGGCCTACGACTTCCAGCGGATGAACCAGGTGATCATCGCGTACCACGCGGTGGCGCGCGGCGAGATCAAGTTGTCGCCGGAGCTCGTCGAGTACAAGCTCTTCACCCCCGAGGCCGTGCAATGCTGGCCGGCCGGCACCGGCTATGCGCTGGCCGACTGGCTGACCGCGCGCGGCATCACGCCGCAATGGCGCGAGCTGATGCCGCGGCCGGTGGAACCCACTTGAAAGGACTCGCGATGGAAGCGCAGAAAGAAGTCGATGCCCGCGGCATGAACTGCCCGCTGCCGATCCTGAAGGCCAAGAAGGCGCTGGCCGACATGAACAGCGGCGAGCTGCTGAAGGTGATCGCGACCGACCCGGGGTCGATGCGCGATTTCCAGGCGTTCGCGCGGCAGACCGGGAACGAGCTGGTCGAGCAGAAGGCGGTGAACGACGAGTTCATCCACCTCTTGCGTCGACGTTAGAACTCCAGGTTCTTCAGGTACTTCCGGAAATCCGCCCCCAGCACCGGGTGAGCCAGCGCCAACTCCACGTTGGCCTCCAGGAAGCCTTCCTTGCTGCCGCAGTCGTAGCGGCGGCCTTCGTAGCGGTAGGCGAACACCTTCTCGCGGCGCAGCAGCCCGGCGATGCCGTCGGTCAGCTGGATCTCGCCACCCACGCCGCGCGGCTGGTTCGCGATCTCGGTGAAGACGCCCGGCGTCAGGATGTAGCGCCCGGCCACGCCCAGCCGCGACGGCGCTTCTTCCGGCGCCGGCTTCTCGACGATGCGGGTGATGTCGATCAGCCGGTCGTTCACTGCGCGGCCGTCGACGATGCCGTAGCGCTTCGTCTGCTCCGGCGGCACCTCCTGCACCGCCAGCATCGAGACGCGCCATTCGGCGAACTGCTCGACCATCTGCTGCAGCACCGGCTTCTGGCCCACCATCAGGTCGTCGGCCAGCAGCACCGCGAACGGCTCGTTGCCGATCAGCCGCTGCCCGCACAGCACCGCATGGCCCAGGCCCAGCGCCTGCGGCTGGCGCACGTAGACGCACTCCATGTCGTCCGGCTTCACGCTGTGCACCACGTCCAGTAACTCTTGCTTACCCGCCTGTTCGAGGGCTACCTCCAATTCGAAGGTCATGTCAAAGTGATCTTCGATGGGGCGCTTGTGCCGGCCGGTCACGAAAATCATCTCGCGGACCCCGGCGGCGTAGGCCTCCTCGACGGCGTACTGGATGAGGGGCTTGTCGACAACCGGCAGCATTTCCTTCGGTTGGGCCTTGGTCGCGGGCAGGAATCGCGTGCCGAGGCCCGCTACCGGAAAGATCGCCTTGTTGACAAACATGTGTGTCTGGTCCCTTTAAACTGTGATTTAGTCGACAAAAACCATTGTGTCACGGGCTCTTTGGAGGGCATGTGACACCGGGGCAGAGCCTCTCGAAGCCGCATGGACTTGCTGATCATCGAACCGCTGGAAGCAGAAGTCATGCAGTGGCTCGATGCGCGCTATTCGCTGCGGCAGGCGCCGGAGCTGGCGCGCGACACCCGCGCATTCCGCCAGGCGCTCTACAACGTGCGGGCGCTGATCCTGCCGCCCACCGTCGCGCTCGATGCGCAGGCGCTGCACTACGCGCCGGTGCTGCGCGCGGTCGGCCGGGTCAGCGCCGGCGCCGAGAACATCGACCTCGACGCMTGCGCGCGCGCCGGCATCGAGGTGGTGCGCAGCCAGACCGCCACCGCGCAGGCCGAGGCCGAGTTCATGATCGGCGCGCTGCTGTCGCTGCTGCGCCGCGTGCCGGTGGTCGGCTCCGACGGCATGCTGGTCGGCCGCGAGCTGGGCGCCTGCACCGTCGGGCTGATCGGCATGCCGCCGGCCGCGAAGGCGATGGCCCGGATGCTGAGCGGCTTCGGCTCGAAGCTCATCGGCTACGACCCGTCGCTGCATGCGAGCGACAGCGTGTGGAACCGCTGGCAGGTCGGCCCGGTGGGCCTGCGCGAGCTGCTGGAGCAGTCCGATGCGGTGTGCGTGCAGCTGAACTACTTCAGCCGCTACCACGGGCTGCTGGGCGAGCGCTTCCTGCCGTTCTGCAAGCCGAACCAGGTGATCGTCAGCATCGCGCACTCGGGCCTGTTCGACGAGAAGTCGCTGGCCGACGTGCTGTCCAGCGGGCGCGTCTCGGCCGTCTGGCTCGACAGCCTGGAGCCCGGCGCGCTGGAGCCGGGCCGGCCGCTGAGCGGCATGGACACGCTGCAGATCACGCCGCGGGTGGCCAGCACCACGCGCGAATCGCGGCTGCGCAGCTCGTGGGCGGTGGCCCGGCGGATCGACGAGCTGCTCGCGATCTCGGCCGGCGCACCGCGCGAGTTCAGGACGACGGACCCAGGCGTTCCGCTTGATGCCGCAGTCGATCCAGCGTTGCCGTGAAGTCGACCAGGCGCTGCTTCATTTCATCGACCACCGCCTGAGGCGCGCGCGCGACGAAGCTCTCGCTCGACAGCTTCGCGTCGCACTTGCCGATCTCGGCCTCTATGCGCTTGATCTCCTTGGCCACCCGCTCGCGCTCGGCGGCGACGTCGATCTCGACATGCAGCGCGATCCGCGTCTCGCCCTGCACCGAGACCGGCAGCTGCGCCGTCGCCGCCGCGAACGCGGCCTCGTCGTCGAACACCTGCACGCCCGACAGCCGGATCAGCGACTGCAGCAGCGGCGCGGCCTCGCGCACGAAGTCGTTGTCGCCGATCGCGTACAGCGGCACCGGCTTGGTCACCTGCATCTCGTTGCGCAGGTTGCGCGTCGCGCCGGCCAGGCCCTTGAAGCGCTCGACCCAGGCATCGGCCYGCGGGTCGACGCGCTCCAGCTGCGCCTTCGGGTACGGCGCGGTGACGATGCTCTGCCCGGAGCCCGCCGCCTTGCGGCCGGCCAGCGGCGCGACCACGTCCCACAGCTCGGCGGTCACGAACGGCATGATCGGATGCATCAGGCGCAGCACCGTCTCGAGCG
>NZ_JBFUFP010000434.1:0-4335 GCF_056403375.1 Rhizobacter sp. P2_H2 | reverse complement strand
TGGCAGGTCAGGTGAATTGTTCTTGCGGGATTACTTGATCAGTTCGGACAGCTTGCCCGTCTTGTCTTTCCACTCGTCCGCATCGGGCAGCGCAGCCTTGCGCTTGGTGATGCTGGGCCATTTCTTCGCCAGATCGGCGTTGATCTTGATCATGTGGACCTGGTCGCCGGGGACATCCTCTTCCGGAACGATCGCGTTGACCGGGCACTCGGGAATGCACACGGCGCAGTCGATGCACTCGTCCGGATCGATCGTCAGGAAGTTCGGGCCTTCGCGGAAGCAATCGACCGGACACACGTCGACGCAATCGGTGTACTTGCAACGGATGCATGCTTCGGTGACGACGTGGGTCATGGTGCTGGCTCGAAATAAGAAGAAAAAGGTGCCTGAAAGCTGCCGTGCCGGATGGCAAAAMGAGCGATTTTAAGGGCTTGGGGTTTTCACCGGAAGCGCGAGGTCCTTGGCAGGGGCTTTTGCTTGCTTTGCAGCAACTGGTTCTGCCACCACGGATCGGGCCCCTTCGCCCACGGTGACGACGGTCGGACGCCCGGCGTGCAGCAGGCTGGCGCGGGGCAGGGTCTGCAGCGTGTGGTCGCTGTGCAACTGGTCGGGCCAGCCGGCGCGCGAGACCACGCTGACGGGTGTGTCGGCCGGCCAGCCGCTGTCCAGCAGGCCGCGCGCCAGCGCCGCGAGCTGCTTGCCGGCCATGTAGAACACCTCGGTGTCGGCGCTGCGGGCGGCGCGCAGTTCGCGCGTCTGCGTCATCGCGGTGGTCAGGCTGACGCTGCGGCCGGCGCCGCGGCGGGTCAGCGGGCGCTGCGTGGCGGCGGCGGCGGCGATCGCGGCCGTGACGCCGGGCACCACTTCGCAGGCGATGCCGGCCTCGACCAGCGCGATCAGCTCTTCCTCGAGCCGGCCGAACACGCTCGGGTCGCCGCCCTTCAGGCGCACGACGGTCGCCACCTCGTTCGCATGCTTCACCAGCAGCGCGTTGATCGTCTGCTGGCCGGTGCTGTCGCAGAAGCCGCGTTTGCCGACGTTGATCCAGCGCGCACGCGGCGCATGGGCGCGCAGCGCCGGGTCGGTCAGCGCGYCGAACAGTACCACGTCGGCCTGCGCCAGCCGCTGCGCGCCGCGCACGGTGATCAGGTCGGCCGAGCCGGGACCCGCGCCGATGAAGATCACGCGACCCAGGGCCATCAGGCGGCTCCCTTGACCAGCAGTGCCCCGCTGGTGCGGTTGCTGGCCGGGTCGACGATGATCAGCGCGCCGCCGACGCGGTTCGACGCGTAGGCCTCGACCGGCAGCGCCTGCTGCGTCTCGACGATCACGTGGCCGATCTCGTTGACGGCCAGCTGGTGCGCATCGATCGCCTCCAGCGTGTGGATGTCGAGCCGGCTCTCGATCGCGGTGATGCGCGCCTGCACCCAGCGGTTGCCGTGGCGCACCCAGTACTTGCGGCCGATGACCGCCGGCTCGGTGTCGAGCCAGGCGAGCGTCGCGCTGAAGCGCTGCGTCTCGTGGATGGTCTGCGGCGTCGCGATCCAGTCGCCGCGCGAGACGTCGAGCTGGCGATCCAGCACGACCCCCGCCGACTGCCCGGCCTCGACGACATCGACCACGTCGCCGGCCAGGCGCACCTCGGCCACCACCGCGGTCTGGTTGCTCGGGAACACCTGCACCGTGTCGCCGGCCTTCACGCGGCCGTGGGCGACGCGGCCGTACAGCGTGCGCGGCTGGTTGCCGGTGCCTTCGCCCTCGCGCGACACGTACTGCACGGGGATCAGCAGGTCGCCGTCCTTGCGCTCCTGCARCGCCGGCAGGGCTTCCAGCAGCTGCAGCAGCGACGGGCCGTCATACCAGTCGGCGGCCAGCGGCTGCGTGACGTTGTCGCCGCGCAGCGCCGACACCGGGATCACGCCGGCCACCGCGATGCCGGCCTGCTGCGCGAACGCGAGCAGCGCGGTCTTCGTSGCCGCGAAGGCCTGCGCCGGGTCGGCCACCGCATCGAGCTTGTTGACCGCAAAGACGATGTTCGGCACGCGCAGCAGGTGCGCCAGCAGYGCATGGCGGCGSGTCTGCGCGAGCARCGGCATCGGGCTGGCGTGGGTGTCGAGCTTGGTGATGTCSACCAGCACGACCGCCGCATCGCTGCCGGCCGCGGCYGTCACCATGTTGCGGGTGTACTGCTCATGGCCGGGGGCGTCGGCGATGATGAACTTGCGCTGCTTGGTCGCGAAGTAGCGGTAGGCCACGTCGATCGTGATGCCTTGCTCGCGCTCGGCCTCCAGGCCGTCGGTCAGCAGCGACAGGTCGATCGGCGCACCGGCGGCRCGCTTCTCCAGCGTGTCGAGCTGGTCGGCCAGGATCGCGCGGCTGTCGAACAGCAGCCGSCCGATCAGCGTGCTCTTGCCGTCGTCGACGCTGCCGGCGGTSAGGAACCTCAAGGCGCGGTGGTCTTTCACTTGAACTTGCGGCGTGCTCATCAGAARTARCCYTCYTTCTTGCGGCGTTCCATCGASGCRTCSGASGTGCGGTCGTCCATGCGGGTCGCGCCGCGCTCGCTCACCGTCACCTTCAGCGTCTCGGCGACGATCTCGGTCGCGTTGGCGGCCGGGCTYTCGACCGGGCAGGTGCAGGTCATGTCGCCGACGGTKCGAAAGCGCACCTCGGCCGTCTCGACCACCTCGCCGGCTTCCGGCGGCGTCACGTCGGTCAGCGGCACCAGCAGGCCCTTGCGGCGGATCACCTGGCGGTCGTGTGCGTAGTACAGRTTCGGCAGCGGGATGTTCTCGCGGGCGATGTACAGCCACACGTCGAGCTCGGTCCAGTTGCTGATCGGGAACGCRCGCATGTGCTCKCCCGGCTTGATGCGGGTGTTGAACAGCGTCCACAGCTCGGGGCGCTGCTCCTTCGGCTGCCATTGGCCGAAGCTGTCGCGGTGCGAGAAGATGCGCTCCTTCGCGCGGGCCTTCTCCTCGTCGCGGCGGGCGCCACCCATCAGCACGTCGAAGCGGTGCTCTTCGATCGCCTCGAGCAGCGCGACCGTCTGGTGGCCGTTGCGCGACTCCAGCGGGTGCGACAGGCGCACCGTGCCGCGCTGGATCGAATCCTCGAGGTGGCCGACGACCAGCCGCTCGCCCATCTCGGCGACGCGGCGGTCGCGGAACTCGATCACTTCCGGGAAGTTGTGGCCGGTGTCGACATGCAGCAGCGGGAAGGGCAGGCGGCCCTTGTACTCGCCGTCGGCACCCTTGGTCTTGAAGGCCTTCTCGGCCAGGCGCAGCACGACGCACGAATCCTTGCCGCCCGAGAACAGCAGGGCCGGGCGCTCGAACGCGGCGACGGTCTCGCGCAGGATGAAGATGGCTTCTTCCTCGAGCCAGTCGAGGTGGCTGTGGTCGAGCTGCGGCAGCAGTTGTTCCACGGTCAGCGGGGCATTCATTTCCGGTCTCCGATCATCGACACGGCGGCCTCTTCGGCCCCGTGCACGTGCAATCCGCACTCTTTCGCCTTCTCGTCTTCCCACCACCAGCGGCCGGCGCGGAAATCCTCGCCCACCGCGATCGCGCGCGTGCACGGCGCGCAGCCGATGCTCGGCATGAACTGGTCGTGCAGCGGGTTGTACGGCACGTCGTTCGACGCGATGTACTGCCACACGTCGTTCCAGCTCCAGTCGGCCAGCGGGTTGAACTTGATGCGGCCCTTGTCGTCGGGCTCGCTGAACGGCACCTCGCCGCGGTTGTTCGACTGCTCGCGGCGCAGGCCGGTGACCCATGCGCTGCGCTGCGCCAGCATGCGCGACAGCGGCTCCAGCTTGCGGATTCCGCAGCAGCCCTTGCGCAGGTCGATGCTCTCGTACATCGCGCGCTCGCCGTGGTTCTTCACGAAGTGGATCACCGCGTCGGCCTCGGGGCGGTAGACCTCGACGGCCAGGCCGTAGCGCTGCTCGATGCGCGGCACCAGCGCGAGCGTTTCCTCGTGCAACTGGCCGGTCTCGAGCGTGCCGATCGCGATCGGGATGCCGTGGCGCGCGATCAGGTCGGTCAGCACCATGTCCTCGGCGCCCAGGCTGGTGGCCTGCACGACGCGGCCCGGGTGCTCGGCGGCCGCCTGCTTCAGCACCGCCACCGCGTGCGCGACGCGCTCGTCGAAGCCGGCCGTCCGGCGGGCGTAGAGGGTGATGGCGCTCATATCGCCGAGCCCGCCTGGTTGAACTCGCGGTTGGTCGTCTCCTGGCCGGCCGGGCGCTTGAACAGCGGGCGGTGCTCGGTGACGTCGGCCTGGTAGTGGCCGGGGAAGAAGTTCAGCGCGCGCTCGGCCACCTCGATCGAC
>NZ_JBFUFP010000433.1:0-4338 GCF_056403375.1 Rhizobacter sp. P2_H2 | reverse complement strand
CTGCCGAGCTTGAAGCTCGTGACCGGAGCGCATGGCCCGGCCTTCCCGCAGAGCGTCAAGGACTGCATTGTCGATCGTTGATCCGCTTGCGAGGAATACGACGGGGTGTAAGTCGAAACGACGTTGCCGTTGGTCTTGGTGACGATTCCGGAGAGGCGAACGGACGTCAGGAACTGCTGACCGCCTTGGTAGGCGTTCAATTTTTCGGCTATGGAGCGAACGGCATAGTTGAATTCAACGTTGTTGGCCGCCGCCAGACCGGTCTTGGGGTTGCTGGTGTATTCAATCCGCAGCGGATAGGTGTTGAATTCGGTCGTGCTACCGGCGATCACCGACGGCAGGCCATAGACGATGCTTTGGGTGTTCCCCATCACGTCGGACACCTTGTTCAGCGCCCAGACGCGAATGCCTGCCGCGTTGGCTGCAAAGACCCGGCTGTCGCTACTGCCTCCGAATTCCATCGTCAGGCCATCCTTCGTCTTCACGACGAAAGATTGCGGGCCTGAAGCCGCCGCCCCCATTGCGGTGACCTTCAGGAATGCATCGATTTCAGTCCTGTACTCTGACCCCGCAGCGCCATAGGTGCCCGAGACCACCATCAGTCGCTTGCCATCGAGGCAGAAGCGGTCGTCGGAGGTGTAAAGAATGCCACCCTTGACACCGTCCTGAGGCGTCGTGCGCGGACAGCGGGTGATGGCAGGCAGCCCATCCAAGGTCCACCCGACGCCCAGCAAGCCGTTGCCTGCGCGGCTGCTGTAGCTCATGGAAAGCTTGGGCTCGATGCCCGCGATGCCGGGGGGCACCTGAATGGGAACGGTGTAGGTCGCCGCACCGAGCGGCGACACATCAAACTGACCGGGAATTCCCATCTGGACGGCGGCGAAGCATGGTGAGGCAACCGCAGCCGCGAGTGCCACGAAGACCGGGAGAACTCTTTGGACAAACTTTTTCATGGCACCTTCTACGTGAGCGTCACGCGGGGACTTGCTGGAAAACAAGTCAATGTTGATTCCGTCAATCAGGCCGAATAGATGAACTTCACCAGGCATCCGGCATTGCTGCCGAACATGCGCACCGTCGAGCCGCTGAGCTTGGACGCCAGCAGCAGCGCGTAGATGGCCTTGTTGTTCGCTTGTGCCGTGGCCTGGTCGGCATCGATGCCGTTCCACTTCAACCACGTGCCCGCACCGCAGGCCCCGGCGTTGGTGTCGACGGTGAACAGCACCGCCGTGGGCATGTAGGTCGCCTCGATGGCCGTGATATGCACGTTCGAGATCTGCCAGTCATAGGCCGTCTGCGTGGAGGCCGGCACGGCCATGGCGCAAGTCGCGAGGAACGCAAGCAGTTTCTTCATGAAATTCCAATCGGGGGTGATGTCGCCGACATAGACCCGCACCGGCGCATTGAGAAGTTCTGCGTCACCGCGGCAGCGTCACGGCGACCAGGCTGCAACGCCCCGGGAATGCAGTGACCGCCGGGTTGTCGGTGATGTACAGCGTGACGGGCTTCTGCGCCAGCAGCGCCATCGACAGCAGGCCGAACATGCGCTTGTCCGCATCGACACTCTTCAGCGTGGTGATGTAGTTCGGATCGCACGACATCCCGGTCGGGACCGAGAAACCGCCCACAACCTGAATCTCGAGATTCCCGGCCTGGTGACCAATGGCGTTGGCCTGGATCACCGCCACGAATTGAAGGTTGCCGGTGATGCTCCCTTCGGCAGCACAAGCATTCGAACCCACGCACCAGACTCCGGCAAGAAGCAACGCGCGAACGACGCATCCTCCGAGAGCACATGCCAGTCGGCACATCATTTCGCGCCCGCCAATGAAATACATCGTCTTCAACGCACATTCCTCGTTCAACGGACGCACGAGCGCTCCCCGCTTGCACAAGCGATGGACATCCCGGGCGATCCCTCCAGCACAAAGGCGCTCGTGGGYGCCTGTCGATTCATTGCGCGGTCAAGATGTGACCGCTGTCACCAACGTTAACCGAAGCCGGCTTGCTCCCGCAAGCTCGACCGCAATAAAAGATGTCGCCATCCTTCGATTTGTGGATGTCATCACTGTGCGTCTGGGGCGGCTCGATGCCCGCGATGCCGTGCCAACAGAAGCCATCGTGCGCGCGGCTATGCTCTCCGCCTTTGGTCAATCCATCGGGAGGAGTTTTCGTGTCTCTGAATCTTGGCTCGCATCTCAATTCCGCCCTGCGGTCAGCCACCAGCATCGCCTCTGCGCTGGTGCTCGCAGCAGCCATCATCCCCGCCGGTGCGCATGCAGACGCTGGATCGACCGGTTTCCGGCACATCGTCGACATCGGATGCGAAGGCGTGAATTGCTTCATGACCTTGGACGGGGCGCCCTTCCCCGGGCCGAGTGGCACCACCTGCGCGGCGCCGACGCTCGAGTTTCGCTGGGACGCCAGCACGCCCGGCGGCAAGCTGGCCTACGGATCATTCCTCGCGGCTTACGCGTCGGGCAAGGTGGTCTCGGTCTACTACTCGACTTGCTTCGTGCAGTGGAACGGCGTCTACCCGACCATCGGGTACTTCCACGTCACCGGATGAGCCACGCTCAGGCGGGCTCCAATACCTGCCTGGCTCAATACGTCTTGTACGGCAGGAACTTCCCGCTCATCACGATGCTGACCCGATCGCCCGCCGGGTTCGGCTCGCGCTGCAGATCCATCCTGAAATCGATCGCGCTCATGATCCCGTCGCCGAACTCTTCATGGATCAATTCCTTGAAAGTCGTGCCGTACACGCTGACCAACTCGTAGAAGCGATAGATCAGCGGATCGGTCGGCACCGAGGTCGGCAGCGAGCCCTTGTAGGGCACCACGCACAGCCACTTCTGCTCGGCATCGCTCAACCCGAAGATCTCGCCGAGCACGCCGGCCTGCTGCGGCGTCAACGTCATCTGGCCGAGGCAGGCGGCCGTCGTCCACTCCTTGCTCAGGCCGACCTTCGCGGCCACGTCGGACCACTTCAATCCCTTGGCGACCTTGGTCGCGATGATCTTCTCGGTGACATCGAGGCGGCTCATGGCAATGCTCCTGTGGACGGTGCAGGCCACGTAGCAACGATCGTGCTAGCCTGCCGCGCACCATGTCGATGCTGCTCACATCCCAGGCCTTCGAGGAAACCGGCAGCGCGCTCGTCCCCGCCGTCCTGGCGCCGGACGAATGCGACCGCGTCGCGGACCTCGTCCAGGCCCTGGGCGCCGCCGGCGCCGGCACGCGCAGCCTGCTCGCTCAGCCCTGGTGCGCGGCCCTCGCCCGCCGGCTGCGGCAGCACCCGGTGCTGTCCGGATGGATGCCGGCCGGCGGCGTCGCCGTGCAGTGCACCTTCTTCGAGAAATCCGCGGCCATCAACTGGCTGGTGCCGGTCCACCAGGACCTCGGCATCCCGGTGGCCGAGCGCGTCGACCACCCGGCCCTGCGCGCCTGGTCCGAGAAGGAAGGCGCGCTGTTCGTCCAGCCGCCCGCCGACTTCCTCGCGCAACTGATCGCCGTGCGCCTGCACCTCGATCCCTGCACCGCGCAGGACGGGCCGCTGCGCGTGATCCCCGGCACCCATCGCCGCGGACACATCGCCGACGAAGAGGCCATCGCGCTGCGCAGCCGGGGTCTCGAAGCCACCCTCTGCGCGGCGAAGGGCGACGCGCTCGTGATGCGCCCGTTGCTGCTGCACGCGTCGTCGAAGGCCACCGGCACCGGCCGCCGCCGGGTGCTGCACTTCCTGTTCGCACCCGCCGATCCGCCGCACGGCCTGCGATGGCAACATGCGGTTCAACCATGACCGATCCGACCACCACCCCCGCTCCCTTCACCGTCAGCGACCTCGCCACCCTCGAAGCCCTGTTCGGCACCGTCGGCGAGGCCTCGATCCGCAAGGAGGCACCCTCGCTGCACCCGGTGTACCGCCGCTGGCTGGAAGCCGCCCCGTTCGCGGTGCTCGCCACCAGCGGCCCGGGCGGGCTCGACGCCTCGCCGCGCGGCGACCCGGCGCCGCTCGTCACCGTGCAGGACGAGCACACGCTGCTGCTGCCCGAGCGGCGCGGCAACAACCGCATCGACAGCCTGCGCAACATCCTCGCCGACCCGCGCGTCGCGCTGCTGTTCATGATCCCCGGCGTCGGCGAGACATTGCGCATCAACGGCCGCGCCCGCATCAGCGTCGACCCGGCGCTGCTGCAGCGGCTCGCGATGGACGGCACGCCGCCGAAGTGCGTGATCGTCGTGCACATCGAGACCGTGCTGTTCCAGTGCGCCCGCGCACTGCAGCGCTCGAAACTGTGGACGCCGCCCGCAGCAGACGTGCGCAGCACCGTGCCG
>NZ_JBFUFP010000432.1:0-4351 GCF_056403375.1 Rhizobacter sp. P2_H2 | reverse complement strand
GGTGGGGCGCGGGTCGTTGAAGAGGGCGGTGCCGCCGGCCTGCGCGCCCTCGGCCAGCGCGCGCAGCGACCCGCTGCCCTTGATGACCTGGCCCATGAAATCCTCGCGCGGCGGGTGGCGCGCCAGCAACGTGGCGTCGCCGCGCAGCAGCGCCAGCGAGACGTCGCCCTGCTCGAAGTTCATCGAGCGGTAGAAGCGCTCGAAATACTCGCTCTCGATGCCGACCTGGGCGATGCCGATCATCCGGCCCTGCGGATTGCGCAGCTTGCGCACGAGATAGAAGGTCCATCGGCCGTTGCCGCGGTTCTTGACCGGCTCGGACAGGAACACCTCCAGCGACGGGTTGGACAGGTGGGTCTTCAGGTAGTCGCGGTCGGACACGTTGATGTCGGGCGGCGGGTAGCCGCGCGAGAAATTGACGATGTCGCCCGCGGTGGTCGCGATCGAGATCACGTCGATCTGCGGCAGGTCTTTCTGGCGCTCGCGCATCATGTCGAACACCGATTGCCGGCCGGCGATGCGGCGCAGCGCGACCTCGTCGATCGGCTCGGACTTGTTGATCTCGTCGATCACGCGGCCGAGCACGGCGTCGGCCGCGGCGAGCGTCTGGTCGGCATGGCGCACGGCCAGCGTCGAGAGCTTGGAGAGAAACAGCCGCCAGTCGTCGAGGGCGTCCTGGCGGCTGCGCCAGCTGATGAAACCTGCCGCCGAGAGCGTCAGCACCATCACCAGCAGCCCCACGACCAGCACCGACTGGCTGCGGCGCAGGCCGGGCCGGCGCGGGGCGAGGGTGCTCGCTCCCGAGCCTGCCACTGCATGCGGAACTGCCGGACCCGCCAGATGCCCCTTCCTCATCAGCGGATGATGCCGCGTTTTGGCATCGGCGGACGCTGGGGATTCAGCCGATCAATGGTGTGAGCGCATGGGTCACGCGGTTCATCTGCTCCTCGGTGAGCAGGCCGGAGAGCAGCTGGAAGAAGCGGGGCTGCTCGATGCCGGAGACGATGTACTGCCAGCGGTAGGCCCGCAGCATCACGGCGCGCAGCTGATCCAGTTGCTCCGGCGAGCGCGGGCCGAGCCGGTGAATGAAGTACCGGACGTCGGATTCGCTCTGTGCACGCAGCAGCCCGTCGACGGCGAGCATCAGCGCGATCAGGTCGTCGACCGCCGCATCGCGCTGGGCCGGCGTCAGCCTGGCGTCTTCCCGGTGCCATTCGATCTCGTCGAGCACCGCGTGCTGGGATTCCTCTTTCCAGTGGAAKCGGAACACGTCCCGGAACAGTTCGGACAGCTCAGGATCGGGGTGGATGCTGCGCTGGTAGTGCGTCTGCGTGAAGAGTTCGATGTGGCAGGTCAGCGCCAGGACTGCCCAGGTCGATTTGCTGAGCACCAGGCGGGCGACCGGGTCGGCCTCGGGCACGAACTGGTAGCCGGGCGCCATGCCGGCGGCCATCAGGTGCTCGAGCCGCCGGAACAGCGCCTGGTGCTTCAGCTCTTCGTCGCTGAAGCGGATCAGCGCCTCGAGGGCGATCTGGTCGCCGAACCAGTACTCGCGGCTCACGTCCAGCAGCTTGGCATTGATGAAGCGCTCGACCATGCCGAACATGTTGGCGTAGGTGCGGCCCTGGATCTGGCTGAGCAGGCGTTTCTCGCTGGCGCTGTAGCCCTGCAGCCGGTCGAGCTGCGTCAGCCCGTCGGGCAGGAATTTCTGGTCGAAATCGAAGCTGCGGCTGCGGATGACGTCGCGGTCGATCTCCCAGCGCACGCGTTTCGAGAGCTCGATGCAGCGGGCATAGCGGACGGTGGTTTCGGGATCGGTAACGTCGAGACCGGTGGTTTCAGTGCTCATGATCAGTCCTCCTGAATGTGTGTGCGGATCGGTGGAGCACTGGCGACCCTAGCCACCACAAGAGGAGAAATTGTGCAGTTCACCCTGTTCGCAGCAGGCCCGGCGCACTGCACACGCCACTGCAAACGATGCCAGGCAGAGCACGCAGCGCGCGACGGCGCTGCGGCTGCTGCCGGGCCAGGCTCAGGCCGTGCCCGCGCCGGCCGCGCGTTGCGGCAGGGTGGGACCGGTCTTCGGTCGTCGCCGGCCGACGCGCGTTCGCATCACAGGTGTCGAGAGCGGCGCCCTGACGGCCGCGGCTGCGATCTGGATCGGCTGTGCGAGCCACGCGGGTGGCTGCCAGTCCCCGAACCAGGCGGGTGCGGGCTGTGCGGTCGCACGCGGCGTCAACTGCTCGTCGACGATGCGCCCGAGCTTCATCAGCAAGGCGCGCGCGTAGTCGGCCTCGTCGGCAACGAGGTGCTGCAGTTCGTCCCGGATCTGCATCACCTGCAGCCGCAACTGCTGCACCGGCGCGACATGGGCGTGGCGTTCGATCGCCTCGAGGTGCTCATGGGTCAATCGAGTCATGGATGGGGGCCCTCCGGGTTGGATTGGTTGGGTGGGTTGGCAACACGCTATTACCTTTCAGTGCTTGCGGCGCGGACGCGGCCGTGGCAGCAGTGTCCGGTCCGGCGTGCCAGGGGCGTTCGATCCATGCGAATGGGCGATGGGGAATGCGAAGCTGCCGGGGTGGAGCCCGGGGCCCCGGCTCGGACCGGTGGCCGGTTCAGGGTCTTCGCGGCGACTGCCAGGCTCGGCGATGCGCGACCAGGAGAGGCATCTCGGCCCAGAGGGGCGGAACGGACAAGGCAAGGAGTAGCAAGGCCAGCGGCACCACGCAGATGAAGCCCACGAGCTTGAAGCCCGACGCGCCGATCACGCCGCCCAGCACGAACATGAGGATCAGGCCGGCCGAGCGCTTCATCCGTGCCTTTTCATGCCGAACGAATTGAACTGACGGGGTGTGGCGGGCGTTCCAATAGATCAGCTTGCCCAGTTCCATCCCGAAGTCCGTGATGTTGCCGGTCATGTGCGTGGTGCGGATGCTGCCGCCTGATGTCTTGGAGCCCACCGCGTTCTGGAGGCCCATGATGAATGAGAGCAGCAGCACCGTCACCGGCACCGCAAATGGCGTTGGCCATGTGAGCGTGATGGCGCCCATGATCCCGAAGGGGAACATCAAGGCGGCTTCCAGGAGCAGCGGCAGCGCGTAGATGGCACGCAGCCGGTTCTGGCGGCCCCAGTTGACGAGGACCGCGCACACGGCGGCGCCGATGACGAATGCGCTGATGGCGCCGAGCGCGCTCAGGAAAAGTGCGCCGTTCCCGAGGACTGCGCTGTCGGCGAGCTGCGACGCGAAGCCGGTCATGTGCGACGTATACGTGTGCAGGACCAGGAAGCCCCCGGCGTTCACAGCGCCGGCATTGAAGGCCAGGAGCAGCCCGAGGGTCCAGTTCGTCGAGCGCGAGCGGTGACGGTAGGTGATCAGCTGGAGTCGGCGCATGACGACGCAGGTTACTGCATCGAATGTCGATGGCGGGGCTCGACGGCGGACGCCCAACGGCTGTCTCCCGGTCTCGATAAGCGCGACAATGTATATTATGTCAAATTACTGATGAGGCCCGCCCGTCGGCGGTTGGTTCGAGAAGGTTGGTTGCCGGATGGAAACCTAGCCCTTCTTTCGGCGGTAGTCAGGTGACAACATTTTCCCCCGCAAAAACCGCACTTCGCGACAACATCTTCCACCTCAAGTGCTCTGATTGCGACAACAACGTGGCTCTTGGCCTTACTACTTGCGCGACCGCGACGACAAACGCAGTCTTATCCTCAGCGCGACTTCCGAGCTCGGGCTTCGCTGACTCGTGCCAGCCTTAGGTCAATGACCAAATGGAAGGGCAGCTTGTTGACATCCGCGCCTCAATTTTCCTACATCCCACGTTCCAGGACGCCTTAACGTCTTGACGTCGACCGTTATCAAGATTGCCGTACTGCGGCGTGTGGGCACCTCAGCCTTTTAACGTATGCGACGTGAAGTACTTACCCCAGCACTCTGAACCCTTTGACATGGCGCGCATCCAGAGACCATCGGTGCTGACATGCAGCAGCGCTGCCGGCCACACAATCGGATGCCGCAACGTCTGGCTGCCGGAGCTGTACATGCTCTCGTTTTGAGCGGCAACCCTGGTCACCCAACAGCAAACCACCCGCGTTTCGCTGACCAGTAGGGGTTTGGACGTGACAAAGGCGAACGTCGTTTGACTTTTGCGTCGCGTTGATGATGGTGCCAACGAGATCTACTCGGGCACGCAATGCCGGCCGGCGAGCCAGAACTGCTTGTGACGTTCGCGTACGAGGCGCAGGGTCGGCCGGCATGAACAGTGCCTCAAGAGATGTTCATGCCGACAAGTCTGAGACTCGCGCCGACTGGTCACCAGATGCCTCTTCGCCGAACTGTACGTG
>NZ_JBFUFP010000431.1:0-4358 GCF_056403375.1 Rhizobacter sp. P2_H2 | reverse complement strand
GCCGCCGACACGGTGGCCAGCACCGTCAGCGCGCCGGCGGCCGTCCACCAGGCCGGGCGCGCCGAGCCGCGCAGGCCCTGCGCCTGCCACACCACCCAACCGACCAGCACGGCGGCCGCGACCAGCCCGAGCGGATCGTCCGAGCCATCGGCCAGCCGCGCCGCGGCCCAGCGCCAGTGCGGCCACAGCGCGACCGCCTGCAGCACTAGCCAGGCGAGCGGCGGCATCGCTTCGAAGCGCCCCAGCCAGCGGCCGGTGGCGGAAGTGGACAACACGGTTCCCATGGCCCGGCCTCATGCGCGCGCTGCCACGCGACGGCGCTGCAGCGCGACACCGGCCACGCCGAACACCACCAGCAGCGCGGCCCAGGCAGCAGGCTCGGGCGTGCTCGGCACCTCGGCGCCCAGTGCGGTCTCGGGCACGCCCTGCGGCAACGGCAGCGGCTGGTCGACGGTGGGCGCGAGGGCCGGGTTCGGGTTGCGCACCACCTGGTCGATCGCGATGAAGCTGGTGTACTGCGTCAGCAGGCTGTACTTCAGGCCGAGCGCGGTGATGGCTTCCTTCTCGGCATTGCCGCCCACCAGCGATTCCTGGTCGCTGAGCGCCGCGATGCGACCGCGGGCCCACAGGTGGCGCAGTGCGGACGAGGTCTGGTCCTCGTGGCCGGCCACGATCAACTCCTCGTGCCACGGCCCGTCGGCCGCACGACCGTCCAGCACCAGCCGGCCGGCGGCCGGCACGCCCGGGTGCGAGCGCCACTTGCCCTGGATCAGCACCGGGCGGCCGCCCAGCACGTCGGGCAGCGCGGGCGGCTCCACGTCGTAGACGTCCAGCCCGTCGAAGCGCGCCTTCAGCTGCGTCAGCACCGGCGAGTCGATGATGCGGCGCAGCCGCTCGGCCTGTGCTGCCGCCTGCGACGGCTTCGTGACGACGAAGGCCTCGCCCTGGCCGGCACGCGCCAGGCCTTCGATCAGGTTGCGGTTGACGCTGCTGCCGATGCCGAACGCGAACACGTTGAAGTCGTTCAGGTGGCGGCGCACCAGCTGGAACACCTCGGACTCGACCGTCACGTAGCCGTCGGTCACGACGATCACGCTGCGCGACAGGTCGGCAGGCTTCGGCAGTTGGGCGATGCGGCGCAGCGCCGGCACGATCTCGGTGCTGCCGCCGCCGCCGGTGTTCGCGAGTGCCTGCAGCGCACGCTCGATGTTGGCGCGCGTGGCCGGCACCGACGCCGGCGACAGCATGCGGCTGCTGCCGGAGAACAGCATCACGTTGAAGGTGTCGCTCGGGCGCAGGCCGCCGATCAGGTTCTGCAGCAGCACCTTGGCGGTGTCCAGCGGGTAGCCGTGCATCGAGCCCGAGATGTCGACCACGAAGATGTAGTCGCGCGGGTTGACCTGCTGCAGCGGCACGGCCTTCGGCGGCTCGACCATCGCGAGGAAGAAGTTCTCGCCGCCGGTCTGCTCGTCGCCGCGGTACAGCATCAGGCCGGAGGCGATGCGGTCGCCGGCCAAGCGGTAGTTCAGGATGAAGTCGCGGTTGTTGGAACTCTTCGCCGGGTCGGCGAGGCTCACGCTCGCATGCGCCGTATCGCCGCCCTGCACACGGATCTCGTGCGACGGCGAGCTCACGTCCTTCACCGCGATCGGTGCATCGACCCGCAGCTTCAGGTCGAACGCGGTGTTCGATTCGACACCGGCGCGCAGGTAGGGCGTCGCGGCCCAGGCCTGCCGGTCCGCCGCACCGGCTGGGTTGCTGTAGCGCGGGCCGACGACGGTCGGGAACACGAAGCCGTACTGCGCGTCGGTCGGCACCAGCAGCTCGGTGTAGCGCAGCTCCACCGCCACGTCGTCGCCCGGCAGGATGTTGGCGACGTTCATCTCGAACACGTTCGGCCGGTGCTGTTCCAGCAGCGCGCTGGTCTTGCCCTCGCGCTTGGCGTTGTCGTACTCGATGCGCGCCTGCTGCTTCTCGCGGATGCGCGCCGTCAGCAGCCGGTTGCCCAGACGCACGTTCATCGCGTAGATGGCAGCCTGCGTCGAGCCGGGGAACACGTAGCGCGCCTCGATCGGGCGCTGGCCTTCGTTGCGGTAGTGCTGCGTGACGGTCACGTCGGCGATCACGCCGCTGATGCGCACGTCGACCGCGGTCGACTTCAGCGGCAGGCGGTCGGTGCCGGGGTCGCCGTTGTCGACGAAGAAGTACGGGCTCTCGCCCTTGCGGGCCTCGGAGTCGTCGGCGCGCGCCGGCGACCAGGCGAGCGTCAGGATCGCGGCGAACAGCGACAGCGCGATGCACAGCAGCACGCGGCCGACGTGGGTGAGGGGGCGGATCGGGTGGAACGGGACGCGGCGCAGCGGGGGCATGTCGATTCTCCTGGGCGCGCCGCAGGGAGGGCGCGTGGCCGCAAGAATCGACGGAACGTGCGAAGTGGTTTCGAAGCCGCCGCAGCGTCGTGTGAAGGGTGTGTGAAGCCGGCCCGCGACCGGCTTCGGGGCCTCAGGGCCTCAGGGCTGGCGCGACCAGTCCTGGTTGAGCCCGCCGCTGCAGGCCTGCTGGCGCACGTCGGCGCCGTCGGTGGTGGCACTGCCGCTCACGTCGGCGCACTTGCCGCTGTGGCGCGCCTTCAGCAGGAAGTAGCCGTTGTTCGCGACCCACTGCCACTGCTGGTTCGTGCCGCCGTTGCAGGCCCACTGGATGATGTCGGCGTTGTCGGCCGTCGAGGCGCCGCTCACGTCCAGGCACTTGCCGCTGTGGACGTTGACGACGTTGAACCAGCCGTTGCCCGCGTCGAAGAACTGCCACTGCTGCCACGCGCCCGAATTGAGCGTGTACTGGCCGACGTTGGCACCGTCGGACTGGTTCGGGTTCTGCACGTCCAGCACCTTGCCGCTGTTGCGGTTCTTCACGTACTCGATCGCCGGCGGCTGCCCGGCGGTGTAGTTCGTGTCCTTCAGCACCGTGCCGTGCCGGTACGGCCCGACCGACGAGAGGCCGGTCCAAGTGGTGAGGTCCGCGCTGGTGGCGCTCCAGATGCCGCCGTTGGTGTACTTGTCGATGTAGATGCGCCAGTTGCCGTCCGTGGTCTGCACCAGCGCCGGCGCTTCGTAGCCCGAACCCCAGCCGGCCCAGTTGCCGGTGCCGACCCAGCTCCACGGACCGAGCAGGTTGCTGGCGATCGCGTGCTCGATGTACTTCGTCGACTCGTTCTTCGCGAAGGCGTGGTAGATGCCGGCCGACTTGACGACGAAGGTGTCGATCTTGTTGGTGCCGATGCCCATGTCGACCGGGCCGCTCCAGCTCGTCAGGCTGCTGTTGGTCGCGGTGTAGACGTAGGGCTTGAAGTCCGACCCCTGCGGCCCGAGGCTCACGATCAGCTTCACCGTGCTGCCTTCGACGAACCACTCGGGCGCCCAGGTGTAGTACGTGCCGGACACGCCGGCGTCGACGGTGGCGACCTGCGTCCAGTTGATCAGGTTGGTGCTCGACGCGATCGCGAAGTAGGTCGACGCGGTGGTCCAGGACTGCACGGTGTACGCGATGTAGTACTTGCCGTCGCTGTGCTTCATGATGCTCGGGTCGCGCAGCACGCCGGTGGACCCGCCGAAGTTCGTGTTCGACAGCAGCTTGAAGCTGGTCGCGTTGTCGGACAGGTAGATCCACAGTTTCTCGTCCGCCGCGGCGTCGCCCTTGAAGGTGGCGAACACGTAGCTCGTCGCCGCGCCGGCGGTGCCGGCGAACGAGGACAAGAGAAGGCCCGTCGCGCCGGCCAGCAGCGCGTTGCGAAATGGAAGTCTCATCGGTTTGTCTCCGTGGTGCGCGTGCGTGCGCGCTTGTTTTGTCGCCGGCGCATCGTAGCGATGGCGATCGATGCGAACCAATCGTGTTTTGCCGGCGTGCGATGCCAGGAACGAAATGCCACGCCCGGTACCGGGTCATGGATGACCGCCGCATGACCGAATCATGATGGCGGCACGGGCGATACAGTGGCGCATGTTCCGACTCCGCCTGTCGCTCGCATTGGCCGCCCTGGTCGCCCTGGTCTGCATCCAGGCGGTGGCCGTGCGCTGGGGCGCGATCCGTGTCTATGCGTACGCGCAGCACAGCCGGCTCGCGAGCGACATCCTGTCCGAGTTGCTGGAGCTGTCGGCCGACAAGCAGCGCCTGCGCGTGTGGGCCTCGCAGCAGCTGATGGGGGCCGATGCCTCGCTCGAGCTGCGCGACCGGCTGCTGGCGCGGATGCAGACCCGTGCCGCCAACCTGAAGGAGCTGGCGGCACGCGACCTCGGCGCGAGGCGCGAACTCGCCGCCGACGACGGCGTGCCGGTGCCGCCCGAGGTGCCGCAGCTGGTGGC
>NZ_JBFUFP010000430.1:0-4369 GCF_056403375.1 Rhizobacter sp. P2_H2 | reverse complement strand
GGCTTGCGCGACGCGGCCTTCCCGTTCGCCGCACCGGCCCACCAGGCGGTCTACCCGGTGCTGTTCCCGGTCGCGCCCGGGCCGGTGCGCTTCGACGCGCCGCAGGCCACGCTCAGCTTCGATGCGCATTACCTCGCGATGCCCTTGCGCCGCGACGAGCGCGCGCTGCAGGCCATGCTGCAGCGGGCCCTGCCGCTGACCGTGCTGCCGTACCGCCGCGACCGGCTGCTGGCGCGGCGGGTGCGCGAGCTGCTGCGGCAGGATGCCGCGCGGCTCGGCACGGCCGACGCGCTGGCGCATGCGCTGAACCTGTCGGTGCGCAGCCTGCACCGGCAGCTGAAGGACGAAGGCGTCGGCTTGCAGGCGCTGAAGGATGAAGTGCGGCGCGACCAGGCCAGCGAGCTGCTGCTGCGCACCGACCGGCCGGTCAAGCAGGTGGCGCTGGCCGTCGGCTTCGACAACGAGAAGAGCTTCGCGCGGGCGTTCAAGCACTGGACCGGCAAGTCGCCGCGCGATTTCCGCAGCCCGGGGGGCACCCCGGGCTAGCGTCCGGGTTACGGGAGCACCGTGGTCGCGGTGGCCTGCTGGATGCGCAGATCCGCATCCCGTTGCAACAGGAAGCGCTGCGCCACCAGCCGGTTCGCCGCGGCCGTCACCGCCGCCACATAGCCGGCCTGGTTGCCGTACAGCGACTCGAGTGAAGGCCGCGCATCGCCGGCCGCCAGCCGGGCCGCCTCGGTCGCGTGGAACGGCAGGTAGCTGCCGGTCAGGCTCGTCAGGTCGATCTGGCCCGGCGCCGCGACGTAGTTGAACTCGATGCTGGTGCCCAGCGGTGCCTGCACCTCCACGCCGCGGATGCCTGCCAGTGCCAGGCCGGTCGACGCATCGACCTTCGGCACCAGGATCGCGTAGTCGGTGCCGGCCAGCGGGGGCAGTTGCGTCGCGATGCCGCTCTCGTCCTGCGGCACGTACTGCGGCCCGAAGTCCAGCACCCGGTAGCCGTTGAACCAGCCGCGGTAGCTGAAATCGGGGATCGCGGTCGCGACGCCGCCGACCGGCCAGCTCAGGCCCTTGATCGCCGGCCAGCTCAGCTGGTCGGGCCGCACCAGCGTGCCGTCCGCGATCGAAGGCACCTGGCTCGCCGGCGGCGCGGTGTCGCGCACCACCCAGTCCTCCAGCGCGATGAACAGCGCGCGGAAGGTGTCGCTGTGGTGCGCCACCGTGCCACGCGGGTAGACGCTGTTGCCCGGCACGTAGGCGATGCTCGCGGTGCCGCCGGCGCCGCCGTGCTGCGTGCTCGCGTAGTAGTAGATGCGGGCGTTGTCCGGCTGCACGAGGTCGCGGAAGCCCCAGGCATCGGTCAGCACCGGCGAGCCCTGCAACTGCCAGAACTCGGTGCCCGACAGGCCGAGGAAGAACTTCGGGCAGGTGTTGCTGGCCGCGCAGCGCGTCATCACCCCGCCCTGCCGGCCGGTCAGCGGATCGACCGCGTCCTTGTCGAGCGCGCGCGGTGCCGTCTGCCCGAACGCGGTGTGGTCGGTGCGGATCGCGCCGCCGCCGCCCGGCACCGCGAAGCGCGTGTTGATGTTGGTCTGGCGCGCGGCCACGTGCGCGTAAATGCCGTCGAACACCTTGCTGCCGTCCAGCGCCTGGTTGAAGCCCMGGTGCAGGAAGGTCTTCATCGCGTTGCCCGACTGCGAGGTGCCCTGGCCGATGGCATGCGTGATGCGGCCCGCCAGCGGGTTGGCGACGCCATCGGCATCGGCCGCCCGGTGGCGCAGGAAGCTCACCGTGTCGCGCAGCGCGGCCAGCCCGACGCCCATCACCTTCGGATCCTTCGCGACGTAGACCAGCTCGTACAGCCAGGCCGGATCGAAGCCGCCCTTCAGGCAGACCTTGCTGCCGTCGGGCGTGCCGGGAAAAGGCTTGGCCGCGTTGTCGCAGTCGGCGAACTTCCAGTCGGCCGGAGGGATGGCCACGCGGGCATCGCCCTCGTTGAGGCGGCGTGTCAGCGAGTAGCCCGGCAGGCTGTTGTCGAGGCTGGCCGGGGCGTAGGGAATCATCGTGCCGTTGAAGACGCCGCCCGGCAGCGTCATCACCGGCGTCGCGGCGGCGGGAATCAACTCGCTGCGGTAGCTGCCGGTGATGCTGCTGCCGTCCTTGTTGACCGCCACCGGCACGCTGAGCGTCAGCCGCGCGGCGCTGCTCTTCGGCACATCGCCCTGCCAGGCCGCGTACAGCAGCACGTAGCCGCGTTCGAAGAACACCGCATCGCTCGGCGTCGCGGCCGGGTTCGGCATCGTCAGGATGTTGCCGCGGTTCGGCGCGTCGTAGCGCAGCACGCCGCTGGCCTTCGCCATGTCCTTCGGCTTGAGCAGCACGAACTCCGACTGGTACTCGACCATGCCGCGCGCATTGACGGGCGCGAGCGCCAGGTCCTGGATGACGGCGTTGTGCGGGTCCTTCGGATCGACCTCGCCGCGCAGCGTGCCGCTGAGCTTCTCGTAGGCGCCGACGCTGCCCCAGCTGCCGGCCACGTCCTCGGTGGCCGTGATGGCGAGGTGGACCTGCGGCGTGGTGGGCGCGGGGGCGGGCGCGCCGCCATCGTCACCGCCGCAGGCGCCCAGCGAGGCTGCCAGCGCGAGCGCCGCCAGCCGCTTGAAATCGAAGCGTGTCATGTTGTCTCCTGTCGATTGAAAAGGCTCCGCCCCGGGGCGCTCTGGCGGCGCCCGCTGCAGGGAGGCGGGTGGGTGCGCCGAAGCGCCCGGATCACTCGGGTTCGATGCCGGCGGCCTGGATGACCTTGCCCCACTTCCGGGTCTCGGTGGCCTGGAAGGCGGCCAGCCCGTCGGAGGTGGTCGTGAACGGCACCGAGCCGCTGCCGTCGAAGAAGCTCTTCGCCGCGGCGCTGCCGGTGCCGGCCACCAGCAGCTCGCGCAGCCGCTGCACCACCGCAGCCGGCGTGCCGGCCGGCACATAGGCCGCGAACCAGTAGCCCATGTCGTAGCCCTTCACGCCGGCCTCGTCGATCGTCGGCACCTCGGGCAGCAGCGGCGAGCGCTGCGCGGTCGAGATGCCGAGCGCGCGCAGCTTGCCGGCCTTCACCTGCGGCACGCCGGTGGAGGTGTCGGTGATCATCAGGTCGATCTGGCCGCCCAGCAGGTCGGTGATCGCGAGCGGGTTGCTCTTGTACGGCACGTGCAGCAGGTCGACGTGCGCCATCTGCTTGAACAGCTCGCCGGCCACGCGGCTGGACGAGCTGCCGCTGCCGAAGCTCAGCTTGCCCGGTTGCTGCTTCGCCGCGGCGATCACGTCGGCCACCGTCTTGTACGGCGAGTTCGCGTTCACCACCATCACCTGCCCGCCCTTGCCGAGCCCGGTGACTGGCGCGAAATCCTTCACCGGGTCATAGGGCAGCTTCCTGTAGAGGTGCTCGTTGGCCGCGTGCGTGGTGTTGGTGGTGATCAGCACGGTGTAGCCATCGGGCGCAGCGCGCGCCACGCTCTGCGCCGCCAGCATGCCGCTCGCGCCGGCCTTGTTGTCGACGACGACCGCCTGCTTGGTGTCGACGGTGATCGACTGGCCGAGCGCGCGCGCCAGCTGGTCGGTGGCGCTGCCGGCCGCGAACGGCACGACGAAGGTGATCGGCTTGGCCGGCCAAGACTGGACTTGGGCCTGCGCGTGCAGCGGCACGGCGGCGAGCGCCGTGAGCGCCAGCGCGGCCGCGAGCAGGGAACGGTACATCTTCATCGTTTGTCTCCGGTGTGGTTCTTGGATTCGTCAGCGATCGAGCGGCGGGCCGGCCAGCAGCGGCAGCAGCGTGCGCGGCACGCGCAGCGGCAGCTCCAGCAGCAGGAAGGACAGCGCCTTGCCGTGGCCATCGAGGTTCAGCGAGCCGTTGACGCCGCCGTCGAGCACGTCGTCGAGCACGAAGTTCATCGCGTGCAGCAGCGGCAGCAGGTGGCGCACGATGCGGCCCGGGCGGCGGTGCGCGAACTGGCGGCGCACCGCGTCTTCGTCGATCTGCGCGACCAGCAGCGGCCACAGCTGCGGGTGCCAGGCGATCAGGCTGATGTTGGCGCGGTCACCCTTGTCGCCGGTGCGCGCATGCGCGGCGCGGTAGAGCGGGACCTCGACGTTCATCTCGTCGCTCATGCGCCCTCTCCGGTTGGCAGGAATGCGAACCCTGCATCGACGCGCTCGCGCGGCACGCTGCAACTCGCGATGCCCAGGCGGCGACGCAGCGCGGTGCGCACGCCGCCGCCGCCGGCCGGGCCGCAGGTGTACAGCGCCGTCACCTCGCGCGCGAGGCGCTCGGCCTGCCGGCGCTCTGCGTGCTGCAGCGCCACGCGCAGGCGCACGTCGCGGC
>NZ_JBFUFP010000429.1:0-4373 GCF_056403375.1 Rhizobacter sp. P2_H2 | reverse complement strand
CCGGCCCGCTTCGTGTGGGCGCGGGCGATCTTCATCGCGTTCTCGATCGCCTCGGCGCCGGTGCTGAAGAAGGCGGTCTTCTTCGCATGGCGGCCGGGCGTCAGCGCATTGAGCTGCTCGGCCAGCGCGATGTAGCCCTCGTAGGGCACGACCTGGTAGCAGGTGTGGGTGAAGCGCTTGAGCTGTGCCTCGATCGCGGCGACCACCTTCGGGTGGCGGTGGCCGGTGTTCATCACCGCGATGCCGCCGGCGAAGTCGAGGAAGCGCCGGCCTTCGACGTCCCACAGCTCGGCGTTCTCGGCATGGTCGGCGAAGAAGGTGCCCATCACGCCGACACCGCGCGGCGTGGCCGCGGCCTTGCGGGCCATCAGCTGTTCGTTGAGAGAGTGATTCATCGAATCCTCCGTAGCCCGGATGCCAATCCGGGATTCATCAGTCAATCCGGATCCACGTGGTCTTCAGCTCGGTGTACTTGTCGAACGCATGCAGCGACTTGTCGCGCCCGTTGCCGCTCTGCTTGAAGCCACCGAACGGCACCGTGATGTCGTCCTCGTCATACTGGTTGACGTGCACCGTGCCGGCGCGCAGCGCCCGCGCCACGCGGTGCGCGCGGTTGATGTTGCTGCTCCACACGCTGGCCTGCAGCCCGTACGCGCTGTCGTTGGCCATCGCGATCGCTTCKTCCTCGGTCTTGAAGCGGATCACCGACAGCACCGGCCCGAAGATCTCCTCGCGCGCGATCTTCATCGTGTTGGCGACGCCGTCGAACACCGTCGGCTCGACGAAGTACCCGCCGCTGTCCTGCCGCACCTGCCGCCCGCCGGCGGCGAGCCGCGCGCCTTCGCTCTGGCCGGCATCGATGTAGCCCAGCACCGTGCGCAGCTGGGTGTCGTCGACCAGCGCGCCCAGTTCGGTGGTGGCATCGAGCGGGTTGCCCGGCCGGTACTTCGGCGCCTCGGCCGTCACCGTCTTCACGAAGTCGTCGGCGATGCTCTCGTGCACGAACACGCGCGACGGCGCGTTGCACGATTCCCCCTGGTTGAAGAACATGCTGCCGGCCACCGTCTGCGCGGCGCGCACCGGGTCGTCGAAATCGGGGAACACGATGAAGGCCGACTTGCCGCCGAGCTCGTTGTAGACGCGCTTCAGGTTGCTGCGCCCGGCGTAGTCGAGCATCTTGCGGCCCACGCGCGTCGAGCCGGTGAAGCCGATCGCATCGACCTGCATGTGCAGCGCGAGCGCCTCGCCGGCCTCGTGGCCGTAGCCCGGCACCACGTTGAACACGCCCTCGGGCAGCCCGGCCTGCAGCGCGAGCTCGGCCAGGCGCAGGGCGGTCAGCGGGGATTTCTCGCTCGGCTTCAGCACCACGCTGTTGCCGGCAGCGAGCGCCGGGCCGAGCTTCCACGAGGCCATGATCATCGGGTAGTTCCACGGCACGATCGCGCCGATCACGCCCATCGGCTCGCGCGTGATCAGCGCCAGCGCGCTCTGCGGCGTCGGCGCGATCTCGTCGTAGACCTTGTCGACCGCCTCGGCATACCAGGCGATGCAGCGCGCGGTGGAGGGCACGTCGACGCTCAGGCTGTACTTGATCGGCTTGCCCATGTCGAGCGTCTCGAGCAGGGCCAGCTCTTCCTYCGCGCCGAGGATCAGCTCGGCAAAGCGCTGCAGCACCTTCTTACGCTGGGCCGGCGCCTTGCGCGACCAGCGGCCGTCGTCGAAGGCGCGGCGTGCCGAGGCCACCGCGGCATCGATGTCGGCCGCCCGGCCGCGCGCCACCTGCGTGAGGGTGCGGCCGTCGAGCGGCGACACGCAGCCGAAGGTCTCGCCGTCCTGTGCCGCGACGCGCTGGCCGTTGATCACGGCGCGGCCGTCGAATTGCAATGCGGCCACGCGTGCTGCCCAGTCGATCGAGCTCATGCTGTCTCCTTCGTCAGGACCTTGATCAGAACGACACCACGACTGACGCGCCCAGCAGGTGGTTGCTCTTCTTGTAGCTGCCGTCGCCGGTGTCCAGGAACACCGGCAGTGTCGCGCGATCGAGCCGGTATTCGGCCTTCAGGGTCGTGTTGCGGGTCCACAGGTAGTTGAAGCCGACCGCCAGCGCATAGCGGTTCGCGCCGTCGTCGCAGCCGTCGACCAGCGCGCCCGGGGCGCAGCCCAGCGCCGGATCCGGGCCGATGCCGTTGCGGTCGTCGGCCACCGAGTACTGCAGCAGCCCGCCGCCGTTCTTCTTGTTGTTGATGTAGTCGGCCCGCACCACGCCCTCGAAGCGCGGCTCGAACTTGTAGGCCGCGAGCGCCGACAGGCCCCACCACTGCGCGTCGCGCAGGCTGCCGTCGGCGGCCGGCACGATCGAGGCATTGCGCTGCCGGCCGAAGCCGACCTGGCCCTGCACCGTCCAGTCGCCGCGGATGAAGTAGCCATCGATCTCGAACAGGTCGAGGCGGGAATCGTCCTGCGGGATCACCTCGAGGGTGGTCGGGTCGATCGCGCTCTCGGAGAAGTTGGCGACCTTGCCATGCACGCCGGCGAAGCCGAAGCCGTTGAACTCGCCCTTCGAGTAGTCGACGCGGTAGGCGAACACCGGCGATTTCTGGTTGGCGCCCTGCTTGGTCTTGTTGTAGTTGGCGATCAGCAGCTTGGTGTCCCACTTGCCGCGGATGAACTCCATGCCGGCGCCGGTGTAGGCGGTCGGCTCGGTGAAGTCGAGCAGCAGGCCGCGCGTGACCAGCTTGGTCTGCGTCGGCTGCACGTACTCGTAGCCTGACCAGTCGGGGATCTGGCCGGCGATGAAGCGGGTCTGCAGGTCGCCGAGCGGGATCGACACCGAGGCCTCGTGCACGATGCTGTTGCCGTCCGGGTCGGCGATCGAGCCGGCCCCGCGGTTGGGCATCAGCGTCAGGCGCCACTTGGTGCCGCCTTCCATCTCCTTCTGGAAATCGAGGCTCGCGACGCCGAAGTAGGAGTTGTCGTAGTTGTAGCCGTCGTCCGAGACGCGGTTCAGGAACTGGAAGCCGGCGCGGTGCTGGTTCTTGTTGTAGATGTAGCTCGGGTCGAAGTAGCCGCTGATCTTCAGGCCCTTCAGGCCCTGGGCTTCCATCCCGTCTTCGAGCGCCTCGGTCTTGATGGCGATGCGGTTGAACTCCTGCACCTGCTCGGGGGTCATGCCCCATTGCTTCTCGGCGGGCTTGCCGTCGGGGCCCGACTTCTCCGCGAGCTTCTTCTCGAGGTCGGCGATGCGCTGCTTCATCGCCTTCAGCTCGTCCATCAACTCCTTGTTCGACTGCGCCTGGGCGGGGGCTGCCCATGCAGCGGCGACGGCCAGCGCCAGGGTCGAGAGCTTCGCGAACTTCATCGGTTTTCTCCTCGGGGTTGGATTCGGGGTGTTCTGGTGTCAGGCGCCACGCTGCGCCGCGTTCATTTCCTGGAGGCGGCGCCGCTCGGCGCGCGCGATGTAGAGGCTGGCCGCCGCGACGCAGATGGCGACGATCACGATGATCACGGTGGCCACCGCATTGACGCTCGGGTTCAGGCCGAGCCGGGCGCGCGAGAAGATCACCAGCGGCATCGTGGTGGCGCCGGGGCCGGACAGGAAGGCCGACACCACCACGTCGTCGAGCGACAGGCTGAAGGTGAGCAGCCAGGCCGACGCGAGCGCCTGGCCGATCATCGGCAGCGTGACCAGCGTGAACACCTGCCAGGGCTTGGCGCCGAGGTCCATCGCGGCCTCTTCGAGCGAGGGGTTCAGGTCCTGCAGGCGGGCCTGCACGACGACGGTGGCGTACGACATGCCGAGCAGCAGGTGGCCGAGCCAGATCGTCATCAGCCCGCGCTCGGGGAAGCCGACGGCCTTCTGCACCGACACCAGCATCAGCAGCAGCGACAGCCCGCAGATCACCTCGGGCATCACCAGCGGCGCGTTGACGAGGCCGTTGAAGAGCGTGCGGCCGGTGAAGCGCCGGTACTTGACGAGCGAGAAGGCGGCGAGCGTGCCGAGCAGGACCGAGCCGCAGGCGCTGAGGAAGGCGATCTTCAGCGACAGCCACAGGCCGGACAGCATCTCGCGGTCGTTGACGAGCTTGCCGTACCACTCGAAGGTGAAGCCGCCCCACACGGTGGGCAGCGGCGACGCGTTGAACGAGTAGATGACGAGCGTGACGATCGGCAGGTACAGGAACACGAAGCCGCCGACGAGCCAGGCGCGGCCGAACCAGGCGGCCTTGGGGTGCACGGTGCCGCTCATCGCCTGCGCTCCTGGCTCTCGACCTGGTACTTGTTGAAGAGGGCGAGCGGGAAGACGATCAGCAGCACCAGCACGACGGCGACGGTGGAGGCCATGGTCCAGTCGTTGTTGCTGAAGAACTCGTCCC
>NZ_JBFUFP010000428.1:0-4392 GCF_056403375.1 Rhizobacter sp. P2_H2 | reverse complement strand
ACGATGCGCCAGTAGATGCCGAACTCGCCGCAGCCGTCCATGCGCGCCGCCTCGACCAGCTCGCGCGGCAGCGCCGAGCCGATGTACTGGCGCATCATGAACACGCCGAAGGCCGAGCAGGCGCCGGGCACGATGAGGGCGCGCGTGCTGTTGAGCCAGTCGATCTCCTTCATCAGCAGCACGAAGGGGATCATGCCGACGAAGGCGGGCAGCAGCATGGTCGCCATCAGGCCGGCGAACAGCGTGTCGCGCCCCGGGAACTCGTACATCGCGAAGGCATAGCCGCCCAGCGAGCACAGGAACAGGTTGAGCGCGGTGGCCGCCACGGCGACCCACAGCGACAGGCCCAGGCTGTGCCAGAAGTGCGGGCGCAGCGCGACGAGCTGGTGGATGTTGTCGGCCAGCGCCGAGCCGAACCACAGCGGCGGCGGCATCGAGAGGATGTCGCTGTTGGTGTGCGTCGCGAAGACGAACATGAAGTAGAACGGTGCCAGCATGATGAGCGCGCCCGCCATCACGATGGCGTAGGGCAGCCACTCGGAGGGCTTGAGGCTGCGCAGCAGCCGCGCGCGCGTGCGGCTTGCGGGCGGCGCCTTGGCGCCCGCTTGGGCGGTGAGTCGGGATGCGGTCATGGCCGGTCAATCCTTGCGCCCGAGGGTGCGGTTGTTGAGCCACGTGAGCGCGGCGATCACCATGAACATCAGCCAGGCGACAGCCGACGCGGTGCCGAAGTCGCCATCGTTGAGGCCGACCTTGTACATCTGCATGGCCACCGTCTCGGCCACCTGCCCGACCCCGCCGCTGCCGCCGGTGAGGATGAAGGGCTCCTCGAACAGCTGCAGGTTGCCGATGATGGTCAGCGTGACGGCCAGCAGCATCATCGGGCGCAGCAAGGGCACCGTGATGTAGCGGAACTGCTGCCACAGCCCGGCACCGTCGATGGTCGCGGCTTCGTACAGGTCCTTCGGGATGGTCTGCAGCGCCGACAGGTAGAGCACGGTGTTCCAGCCGACGAAGCGCCACCAGACGATGAAGGACACGATGGGCCGCGTGTACTCCGGCCGCCCCCAGTCGACGTTCTGCACGGGAAACAGCCAGGCGAGCGGGTGCGCGCCGAACACCTCCAGGCGGCCCAGGCCGGTGAGCACCTGGTTGATGACGCCGAAGTCGCGCGAGAACAGCGACGAGAACACCAGCGTGATCGCCACGGTGTTGGTGATGTACGGCAGGAAGTACATCGCGATCACCGGGTTGCGCGCGCGGCGGAACTTCGTGTGGATGAAGAACGCGAGCGGCACCGCGATCAGGTGCTGCGGCAGCCCGGAGACGATGCCCAGCCAGAAGGTGTTGTACATCGCGCGCCAGAAGTCGCGCGCGTACAGCTCCGACCAGAACCGGCCCGAGAAGAAGTGCGACCAGGGCAGGTCATCGAACTGCAGGACGAAGGCGTAGTTGCCCAGGCCCTCCCACTTCATGCCCCCCAGGCCCGCGGTCAGCTCCCAGCGAAAGAACGACGCATACGCGGAGAACAGCAGCGGAAACAGGCCGAACGTCAGGAAGAGGATGAAGAACGGCGCGACGAACACGTAGGGCATGAAGCGCCACGGCTTGAGCCGGCGCCGCTTCGTCTTCTTCGCCGGTGCGCCGTTGAGGGCGGGGACTGCGGACATGGGGGGACTTCCGGTCTCGGTGGATCAGCGGCGAACGCGGCGTTCGATCGCCTTCTTCGCGTCGGCCAGCGCCGTCTTCACGTCCTTGTCCTGCTCCAGCACCTTGTCGAACTCGGCGCTCACGACCTCGGCGGCCACCGGGTCGAGCTTGTCCACTTCGGTGGCGGGAATCTTCGCGGCAGTGGCCTTCCAGGCCTGGCGCGCCTTCTGGCCGCCGAGGAAGTCCATCGGCTGGTCGACGAACGGGTCGGTGGTGGCCTCGACCAGCGCCGGGAAGGCATCGAGTTCGCGGAAGGCGGCGATCTGCACTTCCTTGCTGGTCGTCATGAACTTCACGAAGTCCCAGGCGAGCTCCTTGTTCTTCGAGCCCTTGGGGATCGCGTAGAAGCTGCCGCCGTACGAGGCGTTCACGCCGCCGGGCAGGCCCGCCGAGCGCCAGTTGCCCTTGGAGTCCGGGGCGATCCAGTTCTTCAGGTGGCCGGCCAGCCACGAGCCCATCATCTCCGAGGCGATGGTGCCGCGCTTGAAGCCTTCGCTCCACTCGTTGCTCCAGGCGCCGACCTTCGCGTCGATGCCGGCCGCACGCGCCAGCTTGGCGGTCTCGAAGGCTTCGACGAAGCGCGGCGAATCGACGAGGGTCTTGCCCTTGGCGTCGAAGTAGATGCCTTCACCGTCCTTCAGGCCCGAGCGGATCATGATGTCCTTGATCGCCGCGGCATGCGGGATCAGGTAGGCGCCTGTCTTCGCCTTGAGCGCCTTGCCGGCGTCGATGAACGACGGCCACGACCTGGTGAGCTGGGCCTCGGTGACGCCGGCCTTGTCCATCAGGTCCTTGCGATAGAACAGCGCGCCCGGGCCGATGTCGGCCGGCATCGCGGCGAAGATGCCGCCGCGGCTGGTGGCCTGCGCCACCGTGAACCTGAAGAACTTGTCCTTGAACTGCAGCGCGTTGTAGGGCGGCTTGGACAGGTCTTCGACACCGCCGCCTTCGGCGAACTTGGCGACGAAGCCGATCTCGATGCCCATCACGTCGGGCAGGTTCGCGCCGGTGGCCAGCGCCGTGGTCATCGCGTTGTGGTGGTCGCCGTAGCCGAGCGCGACCAGCTTGATCTCGACCTCGGGGTGGATCTTCTTGTACAGCGGGATCGCCGCCTGCACCGAGCGGTCGAGGTCCTTGAACGATGCGACGGTCAGCACCGCCTGTGCCGAGGCAAGGCCGGTGGCCGATGCCAGCAGCGTGGCGAGACTGAGCCTGGTTGCGAATTTCACTTCATCTCCTGGTGGGGTCCGACGACGCGCCCGTCGCGTTCGTGACAACACTCATGCAAGCGCTTGCACGGCAGTGTATGAAGTGTCTGTCGGAGCCGGCCCAGGGGGAACCCTGAACGGACCTAGCCGATCTTGCGATTTCGCGATGTGAGGCGCACCGGGATGGGGCGCTGTGCGTCAGCGTGTGACGGGAACCGCCTTGGTCGATTCGCGGACGATCAACTCCAGCTTCGCCATCGTCGCGCGCGGCGGCTTGCGGCCGTCGATGAGCGCCACGACGGCCCCCGCGGCCTCCCGGCCGAGGTCGCGCAGCGGCTGCCGCACCGAGGTCAGGRGCGGCAGCGAGAAGGAGGAATGGGACAGGTCGTCATAGCCCACGATGGACATGTCGTCCGGCACGCGCATCCCGCGCCGGTACAGCGCGAGCATCGCGCCATAGGCGGAGTCGTCGTTGGCGGCGAACACCGCACTGAACGGCAGGCCGCGGTCGAGCAGCATGTTCATCGCCGTCACGCCGCCCGTCTCCACGTAGCCGCCCGGCGCCACCAGCCGTTCGTCGAAGGGCAGCCCGGCCGCGACCAGCGTGTCGCGGTAGCCGCGCAGGCGCTCTTCGGCATCCTGGCGCCCGGGAGGGCCGGCGATGAAGGCGATGCGGCGATGGCCGAGCTCGACGAGGTGGCGCACCGCCTCGCAGGCGCCGGCGTAGTGGTCGAAGCACAGCGAATGCACCCGCATCGACGCCGACTGCCGCCCGAGCAGCACCGTGGGAACGCCTTGCGCATGGCGATCCAGCAGCTCGTCGTCCAGTTCGGCCACCAGCAGGATCACGCCGTCGACCCGGCGGCCCATCAGCGACATCAGCCGCTGTTCTTCCTCGACCTTGTTCCAGTGGCCGCTCACGAAGATGGCCTCGTAGTGGTGGCTGGCCAGGCCATCCTCGACGCCGCGCATCGCCTCGTTGAAGAACGAGCTGGAGATCTCCTGCGTCAGGACGCCGACGGTCATCGTGCGGCCCTTGGCGAGCCCGCGCGCGACCAGGTTGGGCCGGTAGTTCAGGCGCTTGATGCTGCTCTCGATCGCCGTGGCCTTCTCTTCGGCGACGACGTGGGTGCCGCTCAGGTAGCGCGACACCGTGCTCGTGGAAACCCCGGCCAGGCGCGCCACCTCTTCGAGCGTGACGCTGGTGTTTTCGATGGGCATGGCCCGATGATAGCGCTTGACTTCCTCGCGCGTGAAAGGAGAACGACCCCATGGATTGGGGTTTCACGCCCGGCAAACCCCCGGGGTTTCCCGCTAGTTTCCGTTGATTCGCAAGAACGGTCAGGCCCTCTCATTGCAAGCGCTTGCACGGAACGCTATCGTGCCGGCCATGAAGCCGAAAGACATCCCTCCCCCCACCCCCCTCCGCTCGGCGGCCCGCTGCGTCGGCGTCTTCGCCCTCACGGTGGCGACC
>NZ_JBFUFP010000427.1:0-4394 GCF_056403375.1 Rhizobacter sp. P2_H2 | reverse complement strand
CTTCAGCACCTTGCGGCGCACCGCGCGGAAGTATTCGTTCGACGCGAGGTTGACGATCACCGGGCTGGCATCGGCCGCGAGGCGCTCGTTCAGGTGCTCGGCCAGCGTGTCGCCCCAGTAGTCGTACAGCGTGGCGCCGCGCGGCGTCTGCAGGGCGGTGCCCATCTCGAGCCGATAGGGCTGCATGCGGTCGAGCGGGCGCAGCACGCCGTACAGGCCGGACAGGATGCACAGGTGGTCCTGCGCCCAGGCCAGGTCGGCGTCGCTCAGCGTCGGGGCCTTCAGGCCGTCGTAGACATCGCCGTCGAACGCGAGCGCGGCCGGGCGGCTGTTGGCGTCGGTGAAGCGCGGGCTCCACGCGGCATAGCGCTCGACGTTGAGCGCCGACAGCGGCTCGGACAGGTGCATCAGCGCCGCGATGTCGGCCACCGACTTCGTCTTCAGCACCTGGATCAGCTCCGCCGAGCGGGGCAGGAAGGACGGCATCGTCGGCTCGTGCGCGGTGCGCAGCGGCGTGTCGTAGTCGAGGGTCTTGGCGGGCGAGAGCAGGAACAGCATGTAGCCGGTCAACGATGCAAGAGAAAGACCCGAACTCTATCGAATCGGCGCTCACACTTCGTTTCCAGGTGTGCCCGCGGCTTCGGCAGCATCAACCAGAATCAACGGAAATCGCGGCTGCGTGCAATGAGGCCGCCCAACAGCGGCGTGTGGTCGATCATCTTRACCGCCAGCAGGTGCATCACGTCGCCCTGCCGCTGCCACTGGCCGTAGACCGTCAGCAGCCGCGCAGCGAGCAAGGCCTGGCGCTGGGTCTCGAACACGCGCGGCCAGACGATGATGTTGACGGCGCCGGTCTCGTCCTCCAGCGTGATGAAGACCGTGCCCTTGGCGGTCTGCGGCCGCTGCCGGTGCGTGACCAGCCCGCTCGCGCGCGCCAGCCGGCCGTCGGGGTAGCCGCGCAGCACGGCCGCGGTCTGCACCTGGAAGGCCTCGAGCTGCGGGCGCAGCAGCGCGAGCGGGTGGCGCTTCAGCGTCAGCCCGAGCGCGTGGTAGTCGGCCACCGTCTCCTCGACCTCGGCCGGCGCGGGCAGCTGCAGCGCGGGCTCGTCGATGCGCGTGCGGCGCAGCATCGCGGTGGGCCGCGTGTCGATGCCGGCCACCGCCCAGGCGGCCTGGTGGCGGTGGCCGCTCAGGCTGTGCAGCGCATCGGCCTGCGCCAGCGACTGCAGCTCGTGGCCGTTCAGCTCGGCGCGCCGCGCCAGGTCTTCCGGGTTCGCGAAGGCGCCGCGCTCGCGGGCCGCCACGATGCGCTGCGCCGCCGCCTCGGACAGCCCACCGACGCGGTTCAGCCCGAGCCGCACCGGGCGCAGCCCATCGCCCGGAGCGGCCTCGTCGAGCGGCCACTCCAGCGTGCACTCCCAGTCGCTGCACGCCACGTCGACCGGCCGCACCTCGACGCCGTGCTCGCGCGCGTCGCGCACCAGCTGCGCCGGTGCGTAGAACCCCATCGGCTGGCTGTTCAGCAAGGCCGCGAGAAACGCATCGGGGTGGTGGCACTTGATCCAGCTGCTGTTGTAGGCAAGCAGCGCGAAGCCGGCCGCATGGCTCTCCGGGAAGCCGTACTCGCCGAAGCCCTCCATCTGCTTGAAGATGCGTTCCGCGTACTCGAGCGCGTAGCCGTTGGCGACCATGCGGCCGACCAGCCGCTCGTGGAACGGCCCGAGCCCGCCCTTGCGCTTCCACGCGGCCATCGCGCGGCGCAGCTGGTCGGCCTCGCCCTGAGTGAAGTCGGCGGCCAGCATCGCGATCTGCATCACCTGCTCCTGGAAGATCGGCACGCCCTTCGTGCGCTCCAGCGCGGGCCAGAGCGGCTCGGGGCAATCGATCTCCGCGATCGGCAGGTTGCGGTTCTTCAGGTAGGGGTGGACCATGCCGCCCTGGATCGGGCCGGGCCGCACGATCGCGACCTCGACCACCAGGTCGTAGTACTTTCGCGGCCGCAGGCGCGGCAGCATGCTCATCTGCGCCCGGCTCTCGATCTGGAACACGCCGATGGTGTCGGCCTGGCAGATCATGTCGTAGGTGGGTTCGTCGCCCTCGGCGATGTCCTGCATGCGGAATTCACGGCCCTGCTTGTGGCCGATGAATTCCAGCGCGCGGCGCAGCGCGCTGAGCATGCCGAGCGCGAGGATGTCGACCTTGATGAGCCCGAGCGCGTCGAGGTCGTCCTTGTCCCACTGCACGACGCTGCGCTTGTCCATCGCGGCGTTCTCGACCGGCACCAGCTGCTCGATCTGGTCGCGCGCGATCACGAAGCCGCCCGGGTGCTGGCTCAGGTGGCGCGGAAAGCCCACCAGCATGCCGGTCAACTCGGCCCATTGCCGCACCACCAGCGAATCGGGATCGAAGCCGTTCTCGCGCAGGCGCTCGCGGCTGATGCCGCGGCCGTCGAACCACTGCTGGCTCTTCGAGACGGCGTCGATGCGCTGCAGGTCGATGCCGAGCGCGCGGCCGACGTCGCGCACCGCGCTGCGCGGCCGGTAGCTGATGACGACCGCGGTCAGCGCCGCGCGGTGGCGGCCGTACTTGCCGTAGATGTACTGGATGACCTCTTCGCGGCGCTGGTGCTCGAAGTCGATGTCGATGTCGGGCGGCTCGTTGCGCTCGGCGCTGATGAAGCGGCCGAACAGCAGCGTCGCGCGCTCGGGATCGACCTCGGTCACCTCGAGGCAGTAGCACACCAGCGAGTTCGCCGCACTGCCGCGCCCCTGGCACAGGATGTCCCGCGCGCGCGCCCAGCGCACGATGTCGGCCACCGTCAGGAAGTAGGCCTCGTAGCCGAGCTGCTCGATCAGCGCGAGCTCGTCCTCGATCTGCTTCGAGTGCGCCGGCTTCAGCCCGTCGGGAAAGCGCTTGGGCACGCCGGCATAGGTGAGCCGGCGCAGGTGGGCGATCGGCGTCATGCCTTCGGGCACGACCTCGCGCGGGTACTCGTACTTCAGCTCGGCGAGCGAGAAGGTGCATTGCGCGGCCAGCAGCAGCGTGTTGTCGAGCCACGCCGGCTCGTAGAGGCCGGCCAGCCGGCTGCGCGAGCGCAGGTACTGCTCGGCGTTCGGCGCGAGCCGCAGCCCGCATTCGGTGAGCGGCAGGTTCAGCCGCGTCGCGGTCAGCGTGTCCTGCAGCGACTTGCGCGAGCGCAGGTGCATCAGCACGTCGCCGGACGCGACCACCGGCAGGCCGACCCGCCGCGCGACCTGCAGCACGATAGCGAGCAGTTCCTCGTCGCCGGGGCGGTGCAACCGCTCGAGGGCCACCGCGGCCCGTTCGTGGAACCAGGTCTTGAGCCACATCGCATGCGCGAACACCGTCTCGAACGGCTGCGCGGCATCGGGCACCAGCAGCGCCAGGCACTCGGGCAGGCCGGCCAGCGTGGGCGCGTCGGGCACGCCGCCTTCGAGGTCGGACGGGTGCGCGAGGTAATGCCCCTTGTCGGCGCGGCGCCGCGCGACGGTGATCCAGTGCGACAGGTTGCCGTAGCCGCGGCGCGTCTGCGCGAGCAGCACGAGCCGGGCATGCGGGTCGCCCGCCGGCAAGGTGAGCTGCATCTCGCTGCCGATGATCAGGTGCAACTGGCGGCGCCGTGCCTCGACGTGCGCGCGCACCACGCCGGACAGCGAGCACTCGTCGGTGATCGCGAGCGCCGCGTAGCCGAGGTCGGCGGCGCGGTTCACCAGTTCCTCGGGGTGCGAGGCCCCGGTGAGGAAGCTGAAGTTGCTGCGGCAGTGCAGCTCGGCATAGGGGGGGAGCATCGCGGGATGAATACTGTGCTTTCATACAGTATATGGACATATGAACCGCCCCACCGGCGACAAACGCGTGCCCGGCACACGACAGAATCGATGACCCCCCGACGAGGCCACCCGATGCCCCACACCACCCCTTGCCTGCCACGGTTTCGCACGCTGTTCATCGCGGTGACGGCCGCCACCGCGTCGTTCGGCTGCGCCTACCCGCGCACCATCCACGTCTACGACGAGGAATGCCAGGTCATGGCGCGCCAGATGGTGCTCGACGTGGCCGACGTCAATGCCGGCCGCTCATGCAGCACCAATGACTGCATCACCCAGCTGGTGGGCCACGCCGCCGTGCTGGCCGCCTCCACCGTGATCTCCGGCAGCATCGTCGTGACCGGCAACGTCGTCTACTGGCTCGAGAAGAAGCGCAACTGCCGGCCGAAGGCACCGGCATCGACGCCTGCCTCGGCGCATGGCGTGATCCAGTCCGCCTGAAGGGCCGCGTGCGGCAAGGGGCTTGGAGGAAGGCCGACAATGGCGCCCTTCCCCGCTTCGACGACTACGCGAAAGCCCATGAGCGACACCACCTACCCCGACACC
>NZ_JBFUFP010000426.1:0-4395 GCF_056403375.1 Rhizobacter sp. P2_H2 | reverse complement strand
GGCATGCGCCGTCATGATGCCGTGCACCACCGACAGCCCGAGGCCGGTACCCTGCCCGACCCGCTTGGTGGTGAAGAACGGCTCGAACACACGGGCGCGCGTGGCCTCGTCCATGCCGACGCCGTTGTCGGCCACCCACAGGTGCACGCACGGACCCGGCGCCAGTTCGCCCAGGCGCTGCGCCTCGTCGGCGTCGATGCGGCGCTCGTCCAGCCCGATCGTGATGCGCCCGCTGCTGCCCTGCAGCGCATGCCAGGCGTTGGTGCACAGGTTCAGCAGGATCTGCTGCACGTGCGTGGCGTCCGCGCTGACGAACAGCGGCCGGTCCTCGAGCGCCAGCACGAGCTCGACCGTCGCCGGCAGCGTCGAGCGCAGCAGCGCGATCGACTCCTCGATCATCGGCCGCATCGGCTGGCTCACCAGCTCGTGCGGCTGCATGCGGCTGAACGCGAGGATCTTCTGCACCAGGCTGCGCGCGCGCACGCCGGCCATCTCGATCTGCTTCAGCGGCGGCGTCGCGCCGTGCGCATCGTCGAGCCGGTCGCGGGCCAGCGACACGTTGCCGAGGATCGCCGCCAGGATGTTGTTGAAATCGTGCGCGATGCCGCCGGCCAGCGTGCCGATCGCCTCCATCTTCTGCGACTCGCGCAGCTGCGCCTCGAGCAGCGCGCGCCGGGCCTCGGCCTGCTTGCGCTCGCTGATGTCGGTCACCATGCCGAGCGAGCCGACATAGCGGTCGGCCTCGTCGAACACCGGCGTGACCGACATCGACACCCACAGCGGCTGCCCTTCGCTGCGCAGCATGCGCAGCTCGACGGCCTCGACGGTGCCCGGCCGGCGGCTCGCCAGCACGGCCGGCGCCAGTTGCCCGCCGGGGTCGTCGACGAACTCGGCGAGCGGGCGCTCCAGCATGTCGGCCGCGCCCTGCCCGAGCAGCCGCAACAGCTTCGGGTTGACGAAGGACAGGCAGGCCTGCGCGTTGACGAGCCAGATGCCCTCGTTCGCGGTCTCGACGATGCGGCGGTAGCGCCGCTCGCTGTCGCGCAGCTCGCGCGTCATCACGCGCGCGACGCTGTAGGCGCGCATGCGCCCGGTCGTGAGCTGCCAGGTGAGCGCGGCCAGCAGCAGGCTCAGCCCGATGCCGGCGAAGCCGATGATGCGCGCCGATTCGCGGTGGTGGCGCGCCTCGAACTCCGGCGTGCTGCGCACCTGCACCGTCCAGCTCTGGCCGGCCACGCCGATGTACTCCTGCGCCTCGAAACGCGCCGGCTGGCGGTCGGCCTCCGGCCCGATCGAGCGGTACATCAGCGCGTCGTCGCTCAGCTCGATGCCATCGTAGATGCGCAGGTCCAGGCCCGGCGTCGACTCGCCGTACAGGCTGGACATCAGGTCGCCGATGCGAAAGCCCGCCCACACCCAGGCCACCACGCTGCGCCGGCGCGCGGCCACGCTGTCGACCGGCTGCCCCGGCGCGTACAGCGGCAGCAGCATCAGGAAGCCGTACTGCGGCGCGTGGTCGGGCTCGGTGACGAGGCGGATGCGCCCGGTGGTCGCGACGTTGCCGGAATCGCGCGCCTTGTCGAGCGCGGCCCGGCGCGACGGGTCGGTGGAGATGTCGTAGCCGAGCGCGCCCAGGCTGCGCCCGACCGCCGGTGCGATGTAGGTGACCGGCACATAGCTCGCGCGCGGCCCGGGCGGGCGCACCTGGTAGCCCGGCACGCCGGACAGGCGCTGTGCGGCCTCGTGGGCCGCCACGTCGGGCCCCTGCACCAGCGGCCCGTAGGCGATCGCCTGCAGGCCGTTGAAGTCGACGCCGACCAGCAGCGCGTCGACATAGCGGTCGAAGTGCGCGCGGTCGACCGCGCCGGACGCGAGGAACAGGCCCTGCACGCCGCGCAGCATCTGCTCGTAGGCGGCCATGCGCTGCTCGATGCGGCTGGTGGCCTGGCGCAGCCCGAAGTCGAAGCTCGCGCGCAGCGCGGCCGTCTCGGACGCGCGCTCGTGGTGCCACGCGAGCGCGGTGACCGTCAGCGAGACGGCCCCGACCAGCAGCGACATCAGCAGCGGAAGGGCTCGCTTCACACCGGGCCCGTGCTAGAACTGCGTCATCGTGCGCGCCAGCTCGGCCGAGAAGTACTTCTCGAAGATGCGCCGCATGCTGCCGTCGGCCCGCATCTCGTCGATGAGTGCGCGCCAAGCCTGCTGCTGCGCGGGCGACACCGACTTCTTCGACATGATCAAGCCGTGCGGCACCGCCGGGTCGTCGAACTCGACGATGCGCGTCTGCGCGCGGATCGTGCCCTGCTGCACCGTCGGGTAGTCGAAGGGCTCGATGATCATCGCCTGCACGCGGTTGTCGAGCAGCACCTGGTACAGCGGCTCGAGGCTGGACGCATGGCTCACGCGGCCCTGCGCATCGAGCGCGTCGACCAGGCGGTTGGCGGTCGGGCTGTAGCGGAAGCTGCGGATCACGCCGAGCTTGAGCTGCGGGTTGCGCTCGAAATCGGCCAGCGCGGCGACGTTCGCATCCTGGCGCACCAGCAGGTAGTACTTGTTCGACACGTACCAGGCGAACGCGGCGAACTGCTCGCGCGCCGGGTTGGTGATGCCCGACAGGCTGAAGTCGAGCGCGCCGCCCTCGATCAGCTGCCAGATGCGGGCGCGCGGCAGCACCGAGACGATGAACTTGCAACCGCTGCGGCGCGACAGTTCGTCGGCGATGTCCTTGTCGATGCCCTCGCCGGTGACGCCCGAATAGAGCAGGCCGTGCTCATGCAGCGCGAGGCTCATCGGGCGGGGGCAATCGGGTTTGTCGGCCGCGATGGCGACCGCCGGAACTCCGCCGGCGGCCAGGAACAGCGCACACGCCCAGCCCGGCAACCAACGCGACGACATCTGCATGCTCGATCAAACCCCCTCGGCCCGCAGCATAGTCCCGCCGCGCGCCGCACGGCCTCGGGACTTGCCGCAACGAACGGGAAAATGCCACGGCCGCGGCGGCCGGGACGGCAGAATCGGCGCTTCGATGACGGCCTCCTTCCCTCGCTCCCTCCCGCTCTCCGTCCTGCGAGCGGCCCGCCTCGGGCTCGCGGCGCTGTTGCTGCTGGCCGGCCGCCCCTGCCTGGCACCCGCCGCCGCGCAGGCGGCCGAAGCCTATGCGATGCAGGCGCAGCGGCAGCCGGATTTCAAGCGCATGCAGGCGCTCGGGCGCGCGATGTTCTTCGACGCGGCCTTGTCGGCCTCGGGCGAACAGAGTTGCGGCAGCTGCCACGACCCGGCCTCGRCCTACGGCCCGCCGAACGGCAAGCCGGTGCAGCCGGGCGGGCGCGACGGGCAGGCGCTCGGCTTTCGCGCGACGCCCTCGCTGCGCTACCTGCAGAACGTGCCGCCGTTCACCGAGCACCGCTTCGACGACGACGTGGACGAGAGCGTCGACCAGGGCCCGGCCGGCGGCCACGACTGGGACGGCCGCGCAGCGACGGTGCACGAGCAATCGGGGCTGGCGCTGCTGTCGCCGAACGAGATGGCCAATGCGAGCGCGGCCGAGGTGGTGGAGCGGCTGCGCCGCGCACCGTATGCCGGCGAGTTCCGCGCCACCTTCGGGGCCGATGCGCTCGATGCGGTGGAGCCGGCCTTTCAGTGGGCACTGCTGGCGCTGGAGATGTTCCAGCAGGATGCGGCGCAGTTCCACCCGTACAGCAGCAAGTACGACGCGGTGCTGCGCGGCCGCGCGAGCCTCTCGCCGCAGGAGGCACGCGGCCTCGCGCTGTTCAACGACGAGGCCAAGGGCAACTGCGCGTCATGCCACCCGAGCGCGATCAGCGCGACGACCGGCGCGTTCCCGGCCTTCACCGACCACGGCCACATCGCGGTCGGCGTGCCGCGCAACCGCGAGCTGCCCGCGAACCGCGATGCGGGCTTCCACGACCTGGGGTTGTGCGGGCCGGAGCGCCGCGACCTGGTCGACCGGCCCGAGCACTGCGGCGCGTTCCGCACGCCGACGCTGCGCAACGTGGCGCTGCGGCAGGCGTTCTTCCACAACGGCGTGCTGCACACGCTGGACGAAGTCATGCAGTTCTACGTGACGCGCGACCTGGATCCGAAGCGCTGGTACGGCGTCGGCGCAGACGGCCGGGTCGAGCTATATGACGACCTGCCGGGGGCGCTGAAGGAGAACGTCAATCGCGATCCGCCGTTCGACCGGGTCGCGGGGGACAAGCCGGCGCTCGATGCGCGGGAGATCGCGGATGTGATCGCGTTCCTGAAGACCTTGACGGACGGCTACGTGCCGGGCGAGTGAGGCCCGGCTCGCTCAACGCAGATTCAACGCCTGCGTCAGATCCCCCATCGCCGCCGACCCGTTCTTCGCGAGCCCTTCATCGCGCATCTTCAACC
>NZ_JBFUFP010000425.1:0-4397 GCF_056403375.1 Rhizobacter sp. P2_H2 | reverse complement strand
ACCTGGATTTCACCGGGCCGGAGAAAGCCGCCGAACGCGAGGCGCTGGAACGCCAGCGGCGCAAGCGCCGCGAACCGCTGCGCTGGATCGCCTATGCGGTGCGCGACGGCGTGCGGCGGTTGCGCGGCAAGGACCTCGGCAACAACGAGCACCGCAAGGCGCACCTGCTGTGGGAATTCGAGGCGGTCAAGTAGGCCTCGCCCCCGCAGCCGCTACATCAGCACGATGTCATACGCCTCCGGCGAGCCGGCGGCCTCGGCCTGCAGCGAGATCGGCTTGCCGATGAAGTCGCTCAGCCCCGCCAGGTGCTGGCTCTCTTCGTCGAGCAGCATCTCGACCACCGCAGGCGCCGCGATCACGCGGAACTCCTTCGGGTTGAACTGGCGCGCCTCGCGCAGGATCTCGCGCAGGATGTCGTAGCAGACGCTGCGCGGCGTCTTCACCTGGCCCTTGCCGCCGCAGGTGGGGCACGGCTCGCACAGCATGTGCGCCAGCGATTCGCGCGTGCGCTTGCGCGTCATCTCGACCAGCCCCAGCTGCGTGAAGCCGCTCACCGTGATCTTGGTGCGGTCGCGCGCCAGCTGCTTGCGCAGCTCGCCGAGCACCGTGCCCTGGTGCTCCTCGCGCGCCATGTCGATGAAGTCGATGATGATGATGCCGCCCAGGTTGCGCAGCCGCAGCTGGCGCGCAATGGCCTGCGCGGCCTCGAGGTTGGTCTTGAAGATCGTGTCGTCGAAGTTGCGCGCGCCGACGTAGCCGCCGGTGTTGACGTCGATCGTCGTCAGCGCCTCGGTCTGGTCGATGATCAGGTAGCCGCCCGACTTCAGGTCGACGCGCCGCGCCAGCGCCTTCGCGATCTCCTCGTCGATGTTGTACAGGTCGAAGATCGGCCGCTCGCCCTTGTAGTGCTGCAGCTTGCCGACCGAGCCCGGCGTGTACTCGGCGCCGAACGCCACCAGCTGCTCGTGCTGCATCAGCGAATCGATGCGGATCGACTGCGTCGCGTCGTTCACCAGGTCGCGCAGCACGCGCTCGACCAGGCTCAGGTCCTGGTGCAGCAGCGTGCCCGGCGGCGACTTGAAGCTGCGCTCGCGGATCGCGCCCCAGGTCTTGCGCAGGTAGGCGATGTCGTCGCCCAGCTCGGTGTCGGTCGCGTCCTCGGCATTGGTGCGCAGGATGAAGCCGCCGCCCGCATACGCGGTGGCCGGCGGCTGGCCGTCCTCGGTCTTGCCGGTCAGCTGGTTCATGCGGGTGCGCAGCTGGTCTCGCAGCTCGTGCGAGCCGATCTTCTGCGAGATGCCGATGTGGTCGTCCTGCGGCAGGAACACCAGCATGCGCCCGGCGATGCTGATCTGCGTGGACAGCCGCGCGCCCTTGGTGCCGATCGGGTCCTTGATGACCTGCACCGTCAGCGTCTGGCCCTCGAACACCAGCCGCTCGATCGGCGGCGGCGGCGCGGCGCCGGGCGCATGGTCGTTGCGCGGGCCGCTGCCGACCACGTGCACGTCGGCCACGTGCAGGAAGGCGGCGCGCTCCAGCCCGATGTCGATGAAGGCCGACTGCATGCCCGGCAGCACGCGGGCCACGCGGCCGGCGTAGATGTTGCCGACGAGGCCGCGCTCGAGCGTGCGTTCGAGGTGGAGTTCCTGCACCGCGCCGTTCTCGACGATCGCGACACGGGTCTCTTGGGGTGCCCAGTTGATGAGGATGTCTTGCATGGGCGCTCTTGTTGTGGCGGCGGCGTCAGAACCTGACGCGCGCTTGTCTCAGCAGTTGGGCCGTTTCGTACAGGGGCAAACCCATGATACCGGAGTGACTGCCGTCGATCCGGCGGATCCAGCCCGCCATCGCGCTCTGGATCGCGTACGAGCCGGCCTTGCCGAACGGCTCGCCGCTGGCGATGTAGGCCTCGATCCACGCCGGCGGCAGCAGCGCCACCTCGACGCGCGAGACGTTGACGAGCAGCTCGCGCCGCCGGCCGTGGGCCAGCGCGACGGCYGTCAGCACGCGGTGCGTGCGGCCCGACAGCAGCCCGAGCACCCGGCGCGCGTCGTCGGCATCGGCCGGTTTGCCGAGGATGCGGCGCCCCACCGCGACGGTGGTGTCCGAGCACAGGATCGGCGCGCCGGGCAGGCCGCGCGCCGCATGGCGCTTGCGCGCGGCGGCCAGCTTGGCGAGGGTCACGCGCTCGACGTAATCGGCCGGCAGTTCGCCGGCCCGCTCGGCCTCGAGCGCCTCGGCATCTTCGTCGGCATCGGGCAGCAGCAGCTCGTGGCGCACGCCCACCTGGTCGAGCAACTGGCGGCGGCGCGGGCTCTGCGACGCAAGGTAGATGAAGTCGTGCAGCGGGGCGTCGGGCATCCGGGTCCGCTATTCGCGGTGGTAGGGGTGGTTCACGGTCAGCGTCCAGGCCCGGTACAGCGCCTCGGCCAGCAGCACGCGCGCGAAGGCATGCGGCAGCGTCAGGTCGGACAGCCGCATCGTCTCGTCGGCGCTGCGTTTCAGCCCGGCATCGAGCCCGTCGGGGCCGCCGACCAGGAAGGCGACGTCGCGCCCGTCGGGCAGCCAGGCCTTCATGCGGGCGGCCAGCTGCACGCTGGTCAGCCGGTCGCCGCGCTCGTCGAGCACGACGCGGCGCACGCCCTTCGGCAGCGCCGCCTCGATGCGGGCGGCCTCGGCCGCCATCATCTGCTCGGCGGTGCGCGAGCCGCGGGTCTCGGCCTTGACGGCCTTCAGCTCGAGGCGCATCTCCGGCGGGAAGCGCTTCGCGAAGTCGTCATAGGCCGTCTCGGCCCAGGCCGGCTGGCGCTGGCCGACGGCGACCAGCAACAGCTTCACGCGCGCGAGGCGGTCTTCTTCGCCGGCGCTTTCCGGGCGGGAGCCTTCTTCGCCGGGGCCGCTTTCGCCGGAACCGTTTTTGCCGGGGCCTTCCTGGCCGCGACCGGCCTGGCCGCAACGGTCTTGGCGGCAACCTTCTTCGCCGGTGCCTTGGCCGGTGCCGCCTTGGCCGCCGCCTTCTTCGCCGGCGCAGCGCTCTTCACGCCGACCGTGCGGGTCACGACGCTGCCGGTCTTGGCCGGTGCCGCCTTGCGGGCCGGGGCCTTCTTGGCTGCGGCCGGCCGGGCCGCAACGGTCTTCGCCGCAGCCTTCCTGGCCGGTGCCTTGGCCGGGGCCTTGGCGGGCGCCGACCTGGCCGCCGTCTTGGCGGGGGCCTTGCCCGAAGCGGCCTTCTTCGCCGGCGCCTTCTTCGCCACCGGCTCCTCGGCCTTCACGAGCCTGACCGGCGCCGTGTCCACCTTGAGCTTGACGGGCTTGTCGCCCCAGATCTCCTCGAGGTGGTAGTACTCGCGGATCGACGGTTGCATCACGTGGACGACGGCAGCGCCGCAGTCGACGATGATCCATTCGCCGTTGTCCTCGCCCTCGGTGCGCAACACCGGGAAGCCGCCCGATTTCACCGCATCACGCACGCTGGCTGCGAGGGCCTTGGTCTGGCGGTTCGAGGTGCCCGAGGCGATGATCACGCGCTCGAAGAGCGGCGAGAGATGCTCGGTGTTGAAGACCAGGATGTTCTGTGCCTTCACGTCTTCCAGACCATCGACGATGGCGCGCTGCAGTTTTCGGATGTCCATTCAACTCCTGAGTTCGCCCGTGTACAGGGCGTATTGGTCAATATAACGCGCCACGGGGGCGGGCACCAGATCGTCGACCGCAAGTCCCCGGGCCACGCGGGCACGGATGTCGGTCGACGACACGTCCATCATCGGCAGCGGCACCGCCCGGTGCGGCTGCGCCTGCACCTCGCGGCTCGCCGCCATCGTCACGCCGGGCCGGTTCGCGACCGCCAGCGTGACGCGTTGCAGCAGATCCTGCCAGCGCACCCAGCTGTGCAGCCCGGCGTACTGGTCCTGGCCGATCACCAGGAACCACTCGACGCCCGGCTCGGCGGCCTGCAGTTCGCGCACGGTGTCGAAGGTGTAGCTCGCGCCGCTGCGGCGCAGCTCGCAGCCTTCGAGCGTGAAGCGCGGCTCGCCTTCGATCGCCAGCCGCACCATCGCCTCGCGGTGCACGGCGGGCGTCAGGTCACGGTGTTTCTGCCATTGGCGACCCGCCGGCACCCAGCGCAATTCGTCGAGCTCGAGTTGCGACAACGCGACACGGGCCAGCGCCACATGCGCCACGTGCACCGGATCGAAGCTGCCTCCGAACAGCGCAATGCGCTTCAAGGGAAGGTCTCTTCGGCCCAGGGGCGCGGTCGCAGGAAGTCGCTGTACAGGCGCGCCTCCGGCGTGCCGGCCGCGGGCGACCAGTTGTAGCGCCACTTCACGAGCGGCGGCATCGACATCAGGATCGACTCGGTGCGCCCGCCCGACTGCAGCCCGAACAGCGTGCCACGG
>NZ_JBFUFP010000424.1:0-4399 GCF_056403375.1 Rhizobacter sp. P2_H2 | reverse complement strand
ACATGAAGTTCTGCACGTACAGCCGCCCGTTCGGCGTCAGCAGCAGGCCGCGCGGCGCCCGGCCGACGTTGACGATGCCGGTGCTGAGCTGCCGCGTGTAGGCATCGACCACCTCGATCTGGTTGGTGCCCTGCGTCGAGACGAAGGCGTAGTCGCCGAGCGGGCTGAAGACCACCGCGTTCGCGAGCTCGCGGTCGTTCAGGTCGATGCGGTCGGCCAGCACCTCGGCATTGGTGTCGAGCGCGATCTGCGAGACGATGGTGCGCACCGTGCTCTCGAAGGTGAGCGCCTGGCCGTCGCGGAAGCTGCCGCGCAGCGTGTTGTCCTTCTTCGACGGGATCCAGGCGCGCTGGCCGTCGGGCTGGATCGCGATCGAGGTCAGGAAGTTCGGCACGCCGCGGCCGCTCGCCTCGGTGTCGGGGCCGGGGTCGGTCGCGAGCGCGAAGGTGCGGGTGACGGCCGTCAGCGCCGCGTTCACCTCGATCACCTCGCCGCGCGTGGCCGGCGAGAGGTAGCGGGTGACGAGCACGCGCGACGAATCGCCGCTCACCGCGATGCCGCGCGGCACCGCGCCGAGCGACAGCGTGGCCTGCACCGCGCCGGTGGTCGGGTGCAGCTTGACGACGCCCTGCGAGCCCGACAGCGACACGTAGGCGGCGGTGCCGGCAGGGTTGAAGACGATGCCGAACGGCCGCGAGCCGTTGCCGAGCGCGATCGATTGCACCAGGCCGCCGCTCGCCGGGTCGAGGATGCTGATGTCGCCCGAGCCGAAGTTGGCGACCCACAACCGGCCGTCCGGCGCGAACGCGAGCGTTTGCGGATTGGTGCCGACGCCGACCTCCAGCGCCCGCGTGTTGTTCGCGGTGTTGATCGCGCTGACGGTATTGCTGTCGGAGTTGACGACCCAGACGCGGCTGCGGCCGGCGTCGTACGCGATGGTGCCGGTGCTGCGCGGCGCGTTGGCGGTGGGCGGCGTGTGGATGGTCTGGTTGGCCGAGCAGGTGCTGGTCTGCGTGCCGCTGCGCACCGACAGGATCACCGGGTAGTGGCGCGGCGCGGTGTAGGTATGGGTGGCCGACGGCGTGGTCGAGAAGGCGGTGCTGCTGCCGTCACCGAAGCTCCACGAGTACTGCAGGCTGGCGCCGCTGGTGGACGCGGGTGCGAACGACTGGCTGCTGTTGACCAGGGCGGCCGTGCGCGGCGCGAGCGTGCAGGCCACGGCCGCGCTGCCGGCGGTCGTGAAGCGCGACGTAAACGCGGCGATCGCGTTGCCGTTGTCGTCCTTCATGCCGCCGGCGGGCACCACCACCTCGTAGGTGGTGCCGGGGAAGAGCGGCGCGTCGGGCGCGAAGTTCAGCACGCCGGACTGCCCGCTGTAGCGCCCGGGCAGGGCCGAGCCGCCGAGCGGGCGCACGATGAAGCTGGTGGCCGAGACGGTGCGCAGGTCGATGTGCGCGGTGGTGGTCAGGCCGATGCGGCTCGTCACCGGCATGCTGGCCGCGTTGTTCTTCGGCGAGACCATGTTGACACTCGGCGTCTGCGTCCACGGTGCCGCCTGGTGCGGCACGATCGCGCTGCCCGAGCCGTGGTCGTTGCCGATCAGCACCAGGTTGCCGAACACGGTGCCGAAGTCTTCGTCGCGGCCGGAGATGTTGKAGGTGCCGGTGCCGGCGGTCGCGCCGGTGGCGAGGTCGACCTTCGAGTACTTGACCGAGAAGCCGGAGTGCGCGTAGCCGCCCTGCACCGAGACGTAGCCGCCCTTGCCGCCCTGGTCGGCCGACACCGCGGTCTGCGTGAAGACGGCCGGGTTGCTGATGTCGAACACATGCAGCTTGTTGTCGGTGCCGGAGGTGATGATGCGCTCGCCGTTGAGGATGCCGCTGTACTGGCCGGGCGTGGTCGAGCTGGAGCCGATCAGGCGCGGGTTGACGGGATCGCTGATGTCGAGCGTCACCAGGCCGGCGCCGTCGGTGCTGGTCATCGCCAGCAGGTTGCCGACCGCGAAGGTCGGGCCGACGCGGAAGCCGCCCCAGGTGCTGGTCGGGATGGTCTTCACGTAGACCGGGTTGCGCGGATCGGCGGCGTTGACGATCAGCAGGCCGTTGCCCGAGCCGCCGACGTAGACGTAGGGCGCCTGCCAGAACGCCCACCAGGCGCCGAGCGCGTAGTCGGACTCCTGGATGCCGGGCAGCACCAGCTGGCTCAGCTGCACCGGCGCGAGCGGGTTCGTGAAGTCCCAGAACATGATGCCGTTGATGGTCTGCATCACCGCATGCTTGCCGCCGTTGGCGAAGCCGAAGCCGTGCGGCTCGCGCAGTGCGGTCACGTCGGTCTGCGACACCTTCACCGGCGAGCGCGGGTTGGAGATGTCGTAGAACGAGAAGCCGCCGCCCGACACGCCGGAGTCCTTGCCGAACGGCACGAACAGGTAGCCCTCGACCATCTGCACGGTGCCCTCGCCGCGCGCGCTGCCGCCGACGGCGCTGTGGATGACGGACAGCGGCTGGAAGACCTCGGAGGCGCTGTAGGTGAGGTTGGGCAGGCCCGGCCCGGCGGCGCTGGCGGTGCCGGCCGCGCACAGCGTGGCGGCGATCGGCAGCGTCCGGACGACACGAAGAATGCGCGCAGCCCAACGCGCGCGCCGAAGGTGCTTGAACATCGTTTGTCTCCATCAGTGGCCGCGCGCCGGTGGTCCGGTGCTGCGGATGCTGCGCAGAACGCCTGTTGAATGAACGTTCTACACAACAATATCAAAGAACATTTGTTCTTATATCAGCCATGGGGAGGGGTGTCAATCGGGGTCGGGATCAGGGACGCGGCCGGGCGCCCTTCGCACCCTTCCCCGCMTCCGCCAGCTGATGCCCCGCCCCCACCACCAGCGCCTGCGACAGGCACAGCGGCGCCACCAGCGAGCGGAACGGGCGGTCGGAGGCGAGGCCGAGCTCGAAACACACCGTCGCCGACGGCTTCAGCGGCGACAGCGCGCTGTCGGTGATCGCGATCACGCGCACGCCGCGGGCATGCACCGACGCAGCAGCATCGACGACCTCCTGCGAATAGCTGTGGAAGCTGGTCGCGATCAGCACCTCGCCGCGCTCCAGGTTGCGCAGCGATTCCTGCAGCATGCCGCCCACGCCGTCGAGCAGGTGCACCCGCAGGTCGAGCTGGCTCAGCGCATAGGCCAGGTAGCACGCGACCGGGAAGGCGCGCCGCTGCGCCAGCACATGCACGCGCGGTGCCGCGCACACCAGCTTGATCGCGGCCGTGAGGTCGGCCGCGCGCACGCTCTCCTCGAGCTGGCCGAGCTCGGACACCGCTTCGCCGACGAACTGGCTCAGCAGCCCCGCCCCCTTGGTCGCCGGCTGCCCCTGGCGGCGCTGCCGGTCGATGCGCTCGCGGTAGCTGCTCGAGCGCTCGACCAGGTGCCCGCGGAACACCTGCTGCATCTCGGAGAAGCCCTTGAACTCCAGCGCATTCGCGAAGCGGATCAGCGACGAGGGCTGCACCTTCGCCGATTCGGCCACCGCCGCCACCGTGCCCAGCGCCAACTCGTTCGGCTGGTCCAGCGCATAGCGCGCAATGCGTTGCAGCTGCTGCGGCAGCTCAGGGTAGGCCTGCTCGATGGCAGCCTTCAATTCGTCGTAACTGGTGGCCCGGGTCATCCATGAAACTTATCATGAACAAACGTTCTTTCTGATCCCACGCAACCACAATCATTCGACGCTCACTGCGTTGCCGTCAGACCGCCGTCCAGGTACAGCACCTGCCCTGTCACGAAGGCCGCCCCGGGCCCGCAGAAGAACACCGCGRCGCCCGCCACGTCCTGCGGCTCGGCGACACGCCCGAGCGGAATGCGCTGCAGGATGTGCTCGCGCGTCGCCGGGTTGTTCAGCCAGTGCGCGCCCATCTCGCCGCGCACCACCGTCGGCGCGATGCCGTTCACCGTGATGCCGTGCGCCGACAGCTCCACCGCATGCTGCTTGATCAGCATCACCAGCGCACCCTTGGTCGCGCAGTACGCCGAGTAGCCCCTGTCGCGCATGCCCAGTTGCGCGCGCACCGACAGCAGGTGCAGCTGCCGCCCCGGCGCGCGGCCGGCCGCGACGGCCTCGACCTGGTGCCGCCCTGCCGCCTGGGCGAGGAACATCGCCGCCTTCAGGTTGACCTGCACGACTTCGTCGAACGCGTCCTCGGTGACCTCGGCCAGCCGCTCCTCGCGCTGGATGCCGATGCAGTTGACCAGCAGGTCGAGCGCGCCGAAATGCCGCGCCACCGCATCGACCGACTCGCGCACGCTGTCGACCGAGTGCGCGTCCATCGCGAGGCCCAGCACGTCGCCGCCCTGCGCGCGCAGCGACGCGGCGAGGCTCTCGGCCTTGTCCGCGCTGCGCCCCGAGAC